>RFHL01000586.1 GCA_003696875.1 Bacteroidota bacterium
CCCCCAGGGCCAGGTCGCCCGCCACGATGGGGCTCACCCCGCCATTCATGTATTCCCATTTGCCTACATGCCAACCGCGCTCAAAAGGCGGATAGCAGAGGTACCACTCGCCGGGGGTGCGGGTGGGCAGCTTGTCCCGGAGGTCCCGATAGGTCTGGATAATCCGCACGGCCTTGTCGTGCGGCAAGCCCCGCAGCAGGGCCATGGCATTGGAGAGGGTGATCTGCCGGTTGGTATCTACGCCAAAGTCCAGCTCCTGCTTATTCTCCACCGGCACCCAGTGCCGGTAGAAATCTCCGTCCCAGGCCAGTGCGTCCAGGCGGGTCCACAGGCCCGCGGCCAGGGCCTCCATCTCCTCGGCCTCTTCGGTGCGGCCTGCCACCTCTAGCATCTCGGCCAGCCATTGGCAGCCATTGGCCAGGCAGATGTTGTCGCCATACATGACGCCATAGCGGGTACGGTCCAGGTCGGCCCCCATGAAATCCTTGCTGGTGATCCGGGCGTCGAGGTCAGACTGAAAGTCCCAGCGGTCGATGGAGAAGGGGCGCTTGAGCAACTGGGTATCAGGATTCCAGTACCAGGGGGAGGAAGTCGCAAAGCGCACGGCCTTGAGGGCGTGATCGAGGTATTGACGCATCCAGGCATCGTCGCCGGTGGCGCGCCAGGCGTAGTAGAGCCCTTCTAGAAAGGTATGCTCGCCGATGTTCTCCACCGGGATGCGCACAAAAATAGCCGACGAACGCGGGTCCTCAGGCCGGTAAGTGAAGCCGCCGTAGTCGAAGCGGTATTCCCAGTAGCTTTGCACCTCGGGATAGGGGTGCTTGTAGTTGTCCCAGATCAGGCCGTCCTCCCGCTGGGCATCGGCGTAGAGCTCGATGCCGGTCTTCAGATCGGGCAGGAAATATTTGAGGCCTTCGGCCGCAAATACATGATCCTGAAACCAACTGGAATAGTAGCGATAATACTTGCCGTTGTAGCGGACCAGCTTGCCGCTGCTGTAGGTGCTGCTGAACAGGGTCTCGCGCAGGATATCGAAGAAATCGGCATAGCGCCCGCCTCCATCCTTCAGGAAGGTCTCGCAATCCACCTTAAAACTCACCCGGTCCAACTCCCGGCCCTTCCGGTCCAGCAGGTACAGTTCATGATAGCCCAGGGCCCCTGCCAATTCGATCTGAACTTCTGCCTGGGCAGCTCCTTCGGCATAGAGACGGCCCTGGCCGTCGCGGCATTCGTAGCGATGCGCCTGGGGCGTGCAGATAACAGACAGCTCATCCAGGGGCCGATAGTAGCCCCGCTCCCGAGGCTCAGGAATCGAAAGCTGCGTCCCCTGGTACAGCGGGCTGGGTGGCTGCCCCCAGGCCCAGGTGCCGCCGCCCAGGGCGGCGCTGCTGAGGCCCGCGGTCCGGATAAAGTCTCGTCGGGTAGGCATAGGGCGAGGTTAGGGAAAAGGAAAAGGGTTTCCCTTAATCTCGGTTGAAAAGCGGGCACCCTTGTCCTGTGCCCTCCCGGCTACTTGTCAACCGCGAGGGCGCCTACCTCTTCCAGCCACTTTTCCGTATATTGAGGACAAATCATCGGATGCCCATGAACCATCTGACCACTCCATTTGCCCAGCGCCTGCTGACCGTAGCAGAATATCACCGCATGGCGGAAGCCGGCATCATCAAGGCCGATGAGCAGGTAGAACTCCTCGCCGGAACCATTTTGCCTATGAGCCCGATTGGAACCCGACACACCACTTGCGTCAAACGAACCAACCGCCTCTTTTCCATGATAGTGGGAGAAAAAGCGATTGTGAGCGTTCATGATCCGATCTTGTTGTCTGACACGTCCGAACCGGAACCCGATGTCGCCTTGCTGGCGCCTCCCCTGGAGCAGTACGCCCATCGCCATCCGGGACCCGAGGATGTATTTCTCGTGGTGGAAGTCGCAGACAGTTCCCTGCAAAAAGACCGGAAACTCAAGCTGCCGCTCTATGCCGAGGCAGGCATTCCGGAGGTGTGGCTGGTGGATCTGGAAGCCGATCAGATCGAGGTGTATTCCGAGCCGCAGGGGCAGCAGTACCGCCTGCGCCGGCTGGCGCAGCGGGGAGATCAGGTTTCGGTCGCCGCCCTGGCGACGGAGGTCGCCGTGGTCGACGTGCTGGGCCCCGTCTAGGGCTCTGTCAAGTGAAACATGACGGGAAATCGGTCGCAGATTTTTTCGCAGATCATGGTCCCGGCAAGCCGGGAAGTTTGGCGGGCCAAACGAGGCATTTTTCAACGCAGAGATGCGGAAAAAGATGCA
>RFHL01000053.1 GCA_003696875.1 Bacteroidota bacterium
AGAAAAACCGAGCTTGGCGGGCCAAGTGAGGCTTTTTCTGACGCCGTATGCGGGCAAGGGATCAAGCCAAAAGCAGACTTTATTTTTTGAGCGTTACTTAGCCCTCTTCTTCCCGATTTCCCATTTAACCTCTTTCCCTGCTATGTCCTCCACCCGCCGCGATTTTTTGAAAACGGCTGCCCTCGCCGGGGGCGCCACGCTCATGGCCCCGCATTTGATTCATGCCAAAGACCCTACCGCTATGCCTCCTTTTCCCGCCAAAGACGACATTTCCCTCGCCCAGTGGGCCCTTGTAGACGAGATTCGCAAGGGCAAATGGAAAACCCTCGATTTTCCCAAGGTTGCCCGCAAGGACTTTGACCTGAACGGGATCGAGTTTGTGAATACCCTCTTTGAGGTGCCCACCATTACCTACCTCAACCAGCTGAGGCAAAACGCCGCCGACCAGGGCGTCGAGATGGTGCTGATCATGGTCGACGCCGAGGGCGACGGGGCCGAGCCCACCGCCGAGCTACGCCGGCAGTTTGAGGTCAACCACCGCAAATGGGTGGACATCGCCCACTACCTGGGCTGCCATGCTGTGCGCACCAACTGCCGCGCCCCTGAGGGCGCTGATCCCGAGGAGGCCCTGAAATGGGCCACGGAGTCCTATCAGATGCTGCTGGACTACGCCCGCCCCTCGGGCGTGCGCATCGTGATTGAGAACCACGGCGGCGTCTCCAACGACGCCGATTGGATGGTACGCCTGGTCAAGGCGGTGGACGATCCCGCCTTCGGGACCTACCCCGACTGGCGACAGCCGGGCCGCGACTTCGACAACATCGCCTATCTGCGCAAGACCATCCCCTACGCCTTCGGGCAGAGCTATCGCAACCAGCCCACCGAGGCCGAGTCGGCCGCGATGATCAAGATCAGCCAGGACAGCGGCTACACCGGCTGGTACGGCATCGAGTCCAGTGGCCGTGAGGCGATCAAGGAAGGGATTCGGATTTTGAAGAAGTATTTGTAAGGCCAGAAAATCAGCCAAAATGCAGGCAGGCTCGGACGCATCGAGGACTACATCCCCC
>RFHL01000587.1 GCA_003696875.1 Bacteroidota bacterium
ATAATCGACTGTTTATCAAGTGTTTGGGCGTCATCCTGAGCCAGCCCGAAGGGCGCCAATGAAGGATCTAACAGGACACATGAGATGCTTCGCTTCGCTTCGCTCAGCATGACAATCATCGATGGGAGCCATTCAAAGCGATTTTTATCCAAAACTCACGTTAGGTTACTTTGGCATATTGGGTTCTGGACCAAAATGGCTCCAAAGGTCTCCTAAACATGGCTGGCCCCGGGATGGGGCCAGCCATGTTTTTTATCTGGTCATCCAGAAGCAGTCACGCCGTCATTCCTTGCCAAAATAGTTGTCCCGGGTATGTGCATCCGGCACAAAGGGCGCCCCCAGATCCGCCTTCTGCAGGCGGCCGGACAGCTTGCGTGTCTCGCTCCAGGAGGTCACCCCCGGCTGCCAATAGTCCGCCGGGACGGTGATACTCCCATCGGTCCCATCCTTCAGGGTATATCGCAGCAAAATCGGGAGCGGCAGGCCTCCTGCGTTCTGTACCGTGAAGGTGACTTTGCGCCGCTTGGCCTTCACGTCTAGCTTCAGGTCGGGCACCTTGGTTTCAAAAAACCAGGGACGCCAAAACCACCCCAGATCCTGCCCCGCCACCTGATCAAAGGTGGCAAAAAAGTCCTGCGGATGAGGATGCCGCCCGCGCCAGCGCTGAATATAGGTCTGGAGGGCCACCCGAAAGAGCGAATCCCCCAGATAGTGCCGCAGCACGTAATAGGCGGTAGCGGGATGGTAATAGGCTGATACCGAATATGCAGCATCTCCCAACTGATAGGCCGGCGTCATGAGTGCCGCGGTCTGCCCCCCGCCCGCGTAGCGGGCGTAGATCATGGCATTGAGCATCATCGCCGAGCCACTATAGCCCCGGGCCATCATCTGGTCCTCGGGTAGCATGGTGGCCCAGCCCTCGTCCATCCAGGCGTAGCGCCGCTCATTGATTCCCATCAGAAAGGGAAAGTAGGTATGCGCGATCTCATGGTAGGTGAGCGAAAAGGCATTGGCTTCGTTGCTGCTGGAACCATCATTGACGATCATGGGAAACTCCATGCCCCCACCGCCAAAGGACTCCCCGTTAAAGACCGTCATCACGGGATAGGGATAGGGCACCCCGGGCAGCTGCCAGGAAAGGTCCTCCACGGCCGCCTTGGCGTGAGCCGCTACCTGGTAAAAATCCTGGGAGGCCGGCCGGTAGACGGCCTGGACGCGGGCTCGGCGGCCTTTTTCGTCCACTACCGCGCTACAGCCATCCCAGAAGTAGTAATCACTGGCGCCAAAGGCGACGTCAGGGACCCCCTTGGCCCGAAAACGGAAGGTATGGGTTCCCGAGGCCGAAGGCCGGAGGAAGGAACGTCCGGAGGCATAGCTGTCACGGTTGAGGATCTGAATGACCGTATCGGAACTCGCGGCCGCTTGCCAGCGGCCCAGATAAGGCTCGGTCAGAATTTCATCCGCATTTTCCCAGGTGCCAGTGGCCCACACCAGCATGGTATCCGGGACGGTAATCTGCAAGTCAAAGTCGTTGAAGTCGTTGTAAAACTCGGCCTGACCGGTGTAGCTCAGGGTGTCCCAGCCATAGAGGTCATCGTATACGGCGACCTGGGGATACCAGTAAGCGATGAACCAGGCATTGTCCTCATACTGCCCCATCCGGATGGCCCGCTTGGAGACGGTAAAATACCAGGCCAGCCCACAGGAAACCGTCTCGCCCGGGGCGAGGGGGGGATCCAGTTGCAGGTACATATTGGTACCCCGGCGCGAAACGGGGCTGCTGGGCCCGGCCAGCAGGACGGAGTCATCCCGCAGGCGCAGGCCCTCCAGCACCACCCCCTGGGTGCGGGCCGACTGCGGCAGGCGATAGTCGCCTCGGAAACCGGGCTTGTACATATCCTGGTACATCCGGAATACCAGCTGATGCAAGGTGTCAGGACTTTGGTTGACGTACTGTATCTCAGCCTGAGCGCGCACTTCCCGGTGGACAGGGTCCAGTTGGGCCTGAATCGCATAAGAGGCCCGGTTCTGGAAATAGTTCAGACCTGGCAAGCCCTCACGGGTGCGACTTCCTTTGGCTACCGCCTGCTCAAAAATCGCAGCAGGTTCGATGGTGGGGTCAAAAGAGTTGGGCTGAGCCAGGCCCTGCAGCGTCAGGAAAAAGCATAGGAGCAGACTGGAGAAGATTCGTAACATAGCGCTAAATTGCAGGGCCGTTCGGAGCGGTATTGCCCCAAATAGAAAGGATGTCGCCGTGGCTGCCGCCAAGGTACAAGTTTGGACGGAAACTTGTATATTATTAACATTGAGGCTGATTAATGTGCTGCTTCTATGGCGGATGACCCTCATCGACCGATCATACTCCTCGGGTGTACCAATACCTATCAAGACCCCAAGCGAATTGAGCAGCTACAGGCGGAAAGAGAGGCACTCGCCCGGCTCTTCCAGGATCAGCAGCCTGACCTCACGGTTAAGGTAGCCGACCCGGAGCAGAAGCGCTACTTTTTCGATCACATTCGTAAACACTGGCATGACCCGGCCATGCAATTGCTGCATCTGTCGGGCTATGCGGCCGGCCGCTACTTCCACTTTGAGGGCGGAGCAGGGGAAGAATCGTTGACGGCTGACCGCCTGGCGACCGTGATCGGTCGCCTGCCGGGCCTGCAACTGGTGTGCCTCAGCGGCTGCGCCACCACCGAGCTGCTGGAGAAGCTCCTCCTGCTCGACATCCCGGCCATCCTGGTTGCCTCTGTCGAGGGGCGCGAGCGCGACCAGCTCACCGCCGGTATCGAAACCTTTTATCAGGCGCTGGCTGCCGGTGTTTCTCTGCGCGCGGCATTTACCCAACTGCAAGAGGCTGATCCGGAGCACCGCTGGGGCTGGTAC
>RFHL01000588.1 GCA_003696875.1 Bacteroidota bacterium
CGTGCTCTTTGTGTGGGTATGGGCCTTTGCGGGCTTTTTTACCCCCCTGGCGATCAGCATTTTCCTGGGGGGGCTACTCGGCTTTGGCTTTGTGTACCTGCTGCGCAACGGCACCGACCTGACTGAGCGCATCTGGAATTTTTATGTTGACAATCAGCCCAAGCCCCGGATGAAGGTCAAGTACGGAGGCGGGAAACCCCAGAGCCCCTCCCGCAACAAGCAGCGTCCCACCGCCGATGGCAGCAGCGGCGTCCCGCAGGAAGTCATTGACGGCATCCTCGACAAGATTCACGACCAAGGTTATGAAAGTCTGAGCCGTGAGGAGAAAGAACTCCTGTTCAAGGCTTCGACCCAAAAAGATGATGAAGGGGCCCACTAAGCGCCGGGGCGGCCGCTGGCTGTACCTCCCGCTCCACCTGGGGCTTCTGGCTCTCTCGGTGGTAGGGCTGGCCGCTCCTTGGATGCCGGTCTCGATCCTTCCGGAGGCCCAGATTGTGGCCCCGATGATTCCTGTCTTGGGTGTGTTTCACCTGCTGTTTTGGCTCTGGATGCGGCGCCGGGCCCGGGGGCTTGCCCTGCTCAACCTCCTCATGCTCCTCGCCTGCGGCTATGTTGTCGCACGAGACCTGAACTGGCCCAAGGGCCAGGAGGGCGACCCCGACCTGAGTCTGGTCTCCTACAATGTCGCCACCTTTGACTACAATCCCGACAACATTGAGAAGGTGGCCCGCCTGCTCTCCACCCTTCAGCCTGATGTGGTTGCCCTTCAGGAGTTTCGCAACCAGAAACTCGCCAACGGTCGTCGCGCCCTCGATTATCTGGCCGAGAAAATGGATATGCCGCATGCGCGCTTCATTCATCTGCCGATCCACATTCATGGTACGGCCACCTTTTCCCGCTTTCCTATTATCCGGGTGGATACCCTCTTTCTTCCCCAAAAGGAAATCAACAGTGGCATTCTCCTTACGCTTGAAGGTCCCCGAGGCCCCATCGGGGTTGGTAACGTCCACCTGACCTCCTTTAACCTGGCCAGGATCTGGAAAAAGGACAGTACCTGGCAAGGGCGGGCCTGGGCTTTTCGGGAAAATGCCGTAGATGTGCTGCGCCTTCAACAAGAGAAGGTCGATCTGGTGATGGAAAAAACCGCCCGCTACCCGCATCCCCTGATTCTGTGCGGGGATCTCAATGCGACGCCCCATTCGCGCATCACCCGGCCTTTCTTTCAGCGCTTTGAGGACAGCTTTGCCCAAGGAGGGAAAGGGCTCGGCTGGAGTTTCCCGATCCTCGGCCCCCTGGGCATCCGGATTGATTATCAGTTTTTCAGCCAGGGCCTTGCGGTCCAAAGCCATCAAGTGGTGCGCTCGGGCAACTCGGACCACTATCCCCTGCTGGTGCGCTACCAGCAGGTATCAAGCCCCTGATTATCAGCCGAATCCAAAAATCAGGTCCCGGAACTTCCCATCCGACCACCCGCCCATTTGCCTACCTGCCCTACATGCTGTAAACTTGCCAAAAAAAGATCATGATCCTGGTCACGGGTGCGACGGGCTTTCTGGGCAGATTTGTGGTGGACGAATTGCTGAGTAATGGCAGATCGGTCCGGGTCCTGGTCCGGGATGCGGCAAATCGTACCCTCCCCTGGGGGGAAGGAGTGGAAGTCATCGACGGGGACATCCTGGACGTCATGGCCCTGGCTCAGGCCATGGAGGGGGTAGAAGCCGTGATTCATGCCGCAGCGATGGTGAGCTTTCAGAAAAAGGATCGGGAGCGGGTGCGGCAGGTGAATGAGGAAGGGACCGCCCGGGTGGTGGATGCCTGCCTCGCCGCCGGCGTGCGGCGGCTGGTGCACGTGAGCTCCATCGGAGCGGTGGGCCGCAGCCCCAAGGGCGAAGCGATCACCGAACAGACCCCCTGGCAGCCGGAACAGGCCCAGTCTACCTACGCCAAATCCAAGCGCCGGGCCGAGATGGAAGTGTATCGCGGCATCGCCGAGGGGCTGGATGCCGTGATGGTGAATCCCGGCCTGATCCTGGGGCCGGGCGACTGGACACAAGGGACGCCCCGGATTTTTGCCACGGTCGCCGGTGGGCTCCGCTTTCGCAACCACGGCACCAATGGCCTGGTGGGGGCCGCCGATGTGGCCCGGGCCTGTCATCTGCTACTCGATGCAGAAGTTCCCGCCGGGGAGCGGTACATCCTCGTCGCCGCCAACCAGGACTACGGTCAGTTTCTGGGCAGCATTGCCGAAGCGCTGGGCAAGCGCCCGCCGCGCTGGGTGATCCCCCGGCCAGTGGCCATAGC
>RFHL01000589.1 GCA_003696875.1 Bacteroidota bacterium
CAGCGACTCCGATGAGTATGACCTCTACTATTGGCATCTGTTTCTCTGGGATCAGAAGGCCAGCCAACTGGCCGGGGCCTATCGCCTGGGGCCAGGCGACGAGATCATGGCACGCTATGGTAAGCGGGGCTTCTATCTGCACAGCCTGTTTCGGATGAAGGCCGCTTTTCATCCCTGGCTGGCGCAGGCTGTGGAACTGGGTCGTTCCTTTGTATTGCCAGACTATCAACGGCAGCGCCTGCCGCTGTTCCTGCTGTGGAAGGGGATCTACACCTTTCTGGGGCGGCATACCCAATATCGCTACCTCCTGGGGCCGGTGAGCATCAGCAACGACTACAGGCCGCTGTCGCGTAGCTTCATTGTGGCCTTCATTCGTCGCTATTATTTTGATGCGGAACTGGCCCGACTGGTGCGACCCCGTAAGGCCTTCCGGCCGGCCCGGGGCCAGGCTGATCCCGAGGCCTTGGCCGAGGGGGTGGGAAATGGCGACCTCCGTCAGGCCGATATGGTACTGGATGCGCTCGAACCCGCCCATGCCCGCCTGCCCATTCTCCTGAAGAAATACATCAAGCAAAATGCCCGCATCATTGGCTTCAACGTGGATCCCAAGTTCAATCAAGCCCTGGATGGCCTGATCATCATGGACTTGAAGGATTTGCCCGTCGAGACGGCCCGGGGGATGGAGAGAGATTCCTGAAGTTACCAGTACGTGCATTTTGTGGAATAGTATTTAAGTGGAGCAGACTTATATGGAGTAATTCCCCAATTTAGCATCTGTTGCCTTCTTTGCCTCCCATGCAGGCAGGCGTATCCAACCCTGGCTTCTCCAAATTCCATGATTTTGTCGGTGGACCGAATGTTCCCCACAGAAGACCGGCAGAGGTACGCTCTTCGCCTTCAGGGGCTGGTGGCCAGCTGTTATATACTTCGTCCCAGCTTGACCTGCCAGTCCGGCCTTTTCATGCCATATCTATCGTCTCCGGCAGGTGGATGCAACGGGACACATTTCCCTTTCACCCGAAGTATCGGTGCAGGTATGGCGGCCTCAACGCTTGTCACTGGTCTCCAATCCTGGAGTGGGGCTATACACCATCCTCGGTGCAGTCTTTTCGGAAGCAGAGGTAAAGGTCTATCAGCTGGACGGAAAAATGGGTCATACTGCCCCGCTCAATGGGCGTTACTGGATTTGACTCATCTGGCTGCAGGGACCTACCTCGTCTGGATCCGGCAGCAGGGGAAGGGGCATTATGCCCGGGTGGTGAAGCAGTAACTCTTCAAAGCAAAACAGCCGCCCCCGAGGGGCGGCTGCCAGGCACATATAGCAAAAGAAGCCGGGGCGGCCTGCATGGTTCGTCAATCTGAGGCTCTTATCTGAAAGACTAGAACCAGGAACAGCGAACTGGGAACTTCACACCTAGTTCCCCTCCCACCATACGCGGGTGGAGATGGCGTCGGGGCCTTGTCGGTCAATGGCAGCCTGCCGGTTGTCGGCATTCAGCGCCTGCTCGGCCGAAGGGTAGAGGAAGCGGCTGGGATACACATCCAGGAAGGCGTCGGGGCCGGGCTGGATTTCGCTGGGAAAGCCGGTCCGTTTGTACTCACAGAAGCCCTGGAAGTCGGTGTTGAAAAGGGCCAGCCACTTTTGGGTGGCGATCTGCTTCAGGCTGCCGTCATAGGCCACGCCGGCACGGCTCAGATAATCGGATGGCAGCTCGGTATTCCAATAGGCAAAGCTGGCGATGATGCCCGCCTCGTAGTGGCTCTGGGCATCGGCGCTGATCCAGCCGCGCTGGGCGGCTTCGGCCCAGATAAACTCCACCTCGGCGTACTGCATCAGCACGCTCTGGATGGCATTGGGCTCAAAGTGAAACTTGTCGGCAAACTTGGACAGAAAGGCGTCGCCGCCTTTGTAGATGTAGGCCGGACCGTCGACAATGCCATTGCGCATGCCGTCATAAACCGGGTCACCCGCGGTGACCGAGTTGGCCGTGGGGGCAAACCAGTTGGAGATCCGGGGATCGTCCAGGTTTTGCAGCACGGTCTGTACCGTTTCGCTCATGCGGTACTCGTTGAAAGAGCCGATGCGGTAGCCCGAAACGGCGGCGATGGGGTAGGCGTTGGGGGCCTGGCTCAGGAAGGTGAGGGCAGCATTGTCGCTGTTGTCGATCATCACCGGAAAGCCGTTGGGGTTGCCATAGATCTCGCTGATCCCCTGGGCGGCGAGGCTGGGTTCAACCTCTGACAGGCGCAAGTAGACGCGCAGCAGGAGGGAGTTGCCAAAGCTACGCCAGCGGTTCAGGTCACCTTCGAATAGGATATCTCCCTTGATGGCCGACAGGGCGGGGTCGGACAGCAGCTCATTGGCCATGCGCAGATCGGCGATCAGGCCGGCATAGATGTCGGCTTGCGCGTCGTAGACGGGCTTGAAGACGGGCTCGTCGGCGCGACCCTTGAGGGCCTCGCTATAGGGTACGTCACCCCAGAGGTCGGTGAGGATCTGAAACATCCAGGACTTCATGATCAGGGCGACGCCCTGATAGCTCTTGTTGCCCGAAGCACTGGCAATGGTATACAGCTCCTGCGCGTCCCGCGCCGACAGGTACAGCTGGTTCCAGTGACCGGACTGGGCTCCCCAGTCAAATAGGTCAAAAGAGGTGAACACAAAGCGGGCCCCATACTGGGCCATCAGGTTGCCTTCGCTCCAGCCGGCCCCGACCATGCGGGTGGCAGGCTCGCGGATCACGCCGGTGAGCAGCAGCTCGGGATTGTTGCTGATGTTCAGCGTGGCGTCAGGGTTCAGGTTTTCTACCGCAAACTCGTTGCAGCCAGTGGCTACCAAGAGGGCGCTGAACGTGAGCAGCAGGGTTTTTATATACGTTTTCATATCGAGATGTCGTGGGTAAAGGAAAGGAAGAAGGGGGACCGGCGAGGCCGGTCCCGGTCCATATGTTGGGTTAAAACTCCAGATTCACGTTGAAGCCGAGGCTACGGGCACTGGGCAGCGCCATGTTTTCCACCCCAGGCACAAAGAGGCTGCCAGTCTGGGAGAGCAGCTCGGGATCGCCGTGGTTGAAGTGGGGCAGGTCGGAGCCAAAGAGCTTCTGGGGAAATAGCAGGGCCAGGTTGCGACCGACTACAGAGACGCGAACGGTACGGATGAAGGTTTTGCCCAGGATGCTGGCGGGCAGGGTGTAGCCCAGGCGGACTTCGCGCAGCTTGATGTAGGAGGCGTCGTACATGCCCTCGGTCTCGTTTTGCCGGCGGTAGCGGTTGTTGTGGTAGGCATCGGCGGCGACCACCACGTCATTGGGGGCGTAGCCAGTCACGTTGCCATTGGCGTCGAGGATCTCCTTGACGCCGTCGCCAATCACCCCATCCTGATAGGTATTGCCCTGGTCGTCGGTACGGGGCAGATAGCCATCGGCGATGCCGGGTTGGGCACCGGCATAGTTGGGGGAGCGTCCCCAGAGGGTCTCGACCACGTTGCCAGAGGTGGCGGCGATGAGGCGGGTGGTGGAGAGCAATTCGCCGCCCTGGCGCCAGTCAAAGAGGAAGCTCAGGTAGAAGTTCTTGACCGACAGGCGGTTGCTCCAGCCCAGCATGAAGTCGGGATTGTAGTTGCCGAGCAGGCGCAGGTTCTGATCCTGCTGGACCAGGCCATTGCGGAAGATCACCTGCCCGAAGTACTCGCTGTTTTCGTCCTCGACCACCCGCAGACCGGTACCGTACATATCTCCCAGGGCTCCGTCGGGACGAGCGATCAGGGTTACCCGGTTACCCCCCAGGACATATTCGTCCAATCCACCGAGGTCAATCACCTTGTTGCGGTTCAGGGTAAAGTTGAAGCTCGTCTGCCACTCAAAGCCCCCCGTGCTGCGCACAGGCACCATGTTTACCAGTGCCTCGATACCCCGGTTACGGATGTTGCCGGCATTGATGATGCGGCTCGTCGCGCCGGTGGTCACCGGCAGGTCGATGGCCAGGATCTGATTGGTGGTGTTGGTGTTGTAAAAGGTCAGATCCAGCCCCAGGCGGTTGCCAAACATCCGGATGTCGGTCCCCACTTCAAAGGAGGTCTGCAACTCGTTGTCCAGGACCACGGGCGGAAGGGTGTTGGAAGGGGCCACGATGGCATTGCCATCCCAGGTAGCTTGGGAAAAGATGTAGGGATAGTCAAAGGCATAGGGATCGGTGTCATTTCCGGCCTGGGCCCAGCCTACCCGCATCTTGGCAAAGTTCAGCGCGCTGTTGACGGGCACATTCAGCAGGTCAGAAAGGATGGCGCTGGCCGAGACGGAGGGGTAGAAGTAGGAATTTTTGCTCACATCCTGATGGTAGGGATTAACCAGGGACGAGGCCCAGTCATTCCGGCCACTGATATCCAGGAAGAGCATGTCCTTGTAGCTCAGCTGGCCAAAGGCGTAGACGCTGTTGATCTGCTTCTCGGGCCGGCTGATGGCCTGGGTCAGGGGAATGTCGGTATTGGAGAAGGTGTAGATCTCGGGGATGATGAGCTGGTTGTTGGTGATGGCGTGGAAGTGGCTCTGCTGGTGCATGCGATTCCCCCCGCCCGAAAGCGAGACACCCCAGTCGCCAAAATTTTTGCGATAGGTCAGCAGCACATCGGTGTTCAACTCCCGGAAATTGATCTTGTCTTCCCGGTACTGCCCCCGCGGAAAGCGCTGGGTGGAGTAGGCCCGCTTGAGGGTGCGCAGTTCGCTGTAAAAGTCATTGCCTGCCCGTACCATGAGGTCCAGCTCCGGCAGGATGTGCCAGGTGGCCGAGATGTTGCCAAACGTGCGGTGCTTGTCTTGCGCGTTGGTGTTCTCGAACATGGTAAAGTAGGGGTTGTCGTGGTAATTGTAGTTGTAGTTGAATTGCTGGAAGCCCTCCAGACCCTTCTGCCAGTAATCGCGCAGGTTATCAAGGTTAATTTGCATCCCTAACCAGGTGAAGAGGTACATCACCGATTCGGTGCCGTAGTTGTTCACGTGGCGGTTATCGCTCTGGGTGTTGATGTAGTTGGCGACGATGTTGACATCGACCTTGTCACCCAGCTTGAAGCCGCCATTGATCCCCACCTGATTGCGGCGCAGGTCAGTATTGGGGATCATGCCTTTGTTGTCAAAGTTGGTGTAGCTCAGGCGGAAGTGGCTGCGCTCATCCCCGCCAAAGAAGGAAACGTTGTTGCTCCAGGTGCGGCCCGTCTCGAAAAACTGGTCGACCGGGTCCCCGTGGTGGACCCAGGGGGTGGGGGTGATGGTGCCACGACGTCCCAGGTCTACCCCGCCAAAGCCGAGGATAAAGTCCAGGCCGTGGATGTCACCGCCACGCAGGCCGGTGGAGGTAGGGGAGTCAAATTGCGGGATGAGCCGCCCGTCGAGGGGCGGGCCCCAGCTTTCGTCTACTCCGTCAAACTCGCCGCTGCCGTAGCCATCGGTGAAGGAGAAACGGCCATTTTTCCCCTGACCAAATTCATCCTGGTACTCGGGCGAGGCCAGCACCGACTCGAAGGTCAGAGAGGAGTTGAGCGAAATGCCGATGCCTTTCTGGCCGCGGCCCGATTTGGTGGTGATCAGCACCACGCCGTTGGCGGCACGGGAGCCATAGAGGGCTGTCGCGTTGGCGCCCTTGAGCACCGTGATAGAGGCGATGTTGTTGGGGTCCACCTCGGCGGCATCATTGCCGTAGTCCACGGGCATGTTGGGGGCGATGCCCGCCGAGGAGGTCCGCAGGTCGGTGTTGTTGGAGTTGGGCACCCCATCGACCACAAAGAGCGGGTTGTTGTTGGTGAGGGAGCCCTCCCCGCGGATCACGATCCGCGCGGTCGAGCCGGCCCCGGAGTTGCCGCTGGTAATCTGCACGCCGGCTACCTTGCCGGCGAGGGAGTTGACGACATTGGTCTCACGGGCCTCCAGCAGCTCCTGTCCAGCCACTTCCTGTACGGCATAGCCGAGGGCCTTTTTGTCCCGCTCGATGCCGAGGGCGGTGATCACGACATCGTCAAATTCGGTCACCTCCGGCTGGAGGGCAACATCCAGCCGGCTGCGGCCCGCGACCGAAAGGGTTTGCTTGGTGTAGCCGATGTAGGAGACCACGACGGAGTCGGCCCCGGCCGGCAGCCGGAGGGTAAAGGCGCCCTTGTCGTCGCTGATCGCGCCGGCGGTGGAGCCCTGGACGACGATGCTGGCCCCGTTGAGGGCCTCACCGGTTTCGCCATCGGTGATGGTCCCGCTCAGGGACTGGGCGGCCGCTGAACCTGTCAGCAGACAGAAAAGCAGCCACAAAAAGCCTGGGCGCAGGCGGGAAAATCCCGTCCGGCGTTGAGGTACATGTTGATTCATATACAGATGGGTTGGGTAAATGATAGGACAGAATGAGATATAGAATCCCTGAGCCCCGGTTTGACACAGGGGCGAGTAGCGCAACATCACGGGTTGAAGCTGGGGCAAGGACCCGGCCGGGAGTTCCGGGCGGGGGCAAGGTGGGGGCATGCTTCCCGTCGCAAATATCCCCTGTCGGGCTTAAGCCCGGACTAAGCCGCGGATAAGTTTATGTTAAGGTTGTTTTCATGTTTGGGGTCGTGCTATTTGTATCTTTTTGATAGCCACTGGGTTATCTGCGTCTTCGTGCGCTGCTCCTGTAAAGCGAATGTTAGCCCGCCCTGGAAAGAGGGCTGTATCCCGGTCTTACCAAGCCGGCAGGGGCTGGTGCTGGTCTCCTGAGCGGGTAGGGAAACCCGAGGTACAAAAGGCCTTCACGTCCCAGTCCGGAATTGGCCCTTTTGCCTGACCGGTTGTATCTTTTAGGCCCAAATGGAGCGATTCATGTCCCGAGCGGCCAATCTCATTTGCAGAACCTATCCTCTCCTCCTCCTGCTGGGGAGTCTCACCTCCCTGCCCGCCCAGTCCGGGCTGGTGTACGGCGAGGTCGCTACCATCGACGATGTCTGTTATCAGGGAGTCCTGCGCTGGGGCGGCCGGGAAAATTTCTGGGACGACCTCTTTGTGGCGCATAAGGTCAAGGTCAATACCCTGGACTACCTCAGCGGGGACGAGATCAAGCGTCTCTACGATCGGGAGCGGGAGGAAAAAATCGACTGGAGCTTTATGTCGCTCTGGCGGCAGCCTTATCCCGAGCACAAGCATGCCTTTCGGTGTCGCTTTGGCGATCTGGCCGAGTTGGAGGTGCTCGCCGAGGATGCCGCCGAGCTGACCTTCAAGGACGGCAGTCGCATTCAGGTAGAGGAAGGCCGGCATTTAGGCGTGCAAATTTCCGTGTTGGATGCCGAGGAAGTGGAGGCCAAGATCGACTGGGGGCGCATCCACCACATCACCTTTATGCCGGCTCCACCCGGCCGGTGGCCGGGCACGGTAGCTTCTCTGTACGGAACGGTCTTTACGCCGCAGGGCGCCTTCGAAGGCTTTGTGATCTGGGACAATGAGGACAGCCGCTCCACCGACCGGCTCGAAGGCCGCACCGGGCGGGGAAAGATGGCCTTTCCTTTCGGGGAGATCCAGCAGATCCGCGCTCAAGGCGAGGGGGCCCAGGTCCTGCTGTTTTCGGGCCGCCAGTACGATCTCTGGGGCACCGATGATGTGAGTGCCAATAACCACGGCATCATCGTCAAGCGCCATGACCTGGGGCACGTGCACATTCCGTGGGCGCAGTTTCGATTTGTGCGTTTCCAGCCACAGGCCCGGCCCGATGGGCCGGATTACCGGGCCTTTCGTCCCCCCGCGCCCCTGCGGGGGCGCGTGCAGATGCAGGACGGCCGCACCTTTGCCGGCCGCCTCATCCTCGACCTCGACGAGGGCATGGACGTCGAGACCATCGAAGGCCAGCAGGAAGGGATTGATTACACCATCCCCCTTCAGAACGTGCGCCGCATGGAGCGGCGCAACTACGAATTTTCTGCCATTACCCTCCACAATGGCGACAAGCTCTTTCTTGGTACCGGCCATGACGTCTCGGACCGTAGCTGGGGTATCCTCATCTGGACCGATGCGCCCAAGCCCCTCTACCTG
>RFHL01000590.1 GCA_003696875.1 Bacteroidota bacterium
CGACTGGAACCTCTCCCGTTCCCGCTATTGGGGGATCCCCCTCCCGCTCTGGTCGACCGAAGACGGCAAAGAGCGCGTCTGCATCGGCTCGGTGGCCGAGCTGCGTAGCGAGGCGGACAAAGCCGTAGCAGCGGGCGTTATGGCTGCCGAGACGGCTGAGGCTTTCTTTGCGGAGCTGGACCTGCACAAGCCAGGCGTAGACGAGCTCGTGCTCGTGAGCCCCAGCGGGCAGCCCATGCGCCGCGAGTCCGACCTGATCGACGTCTGGTTTGACTCGGGCTCGATGCCTTTCGCCCAATGGCATTATCCCTTTGAGAACCAAGAGGAATTTCAGGCCGCCTTCCCGGCGGACTTTATCTCCGAAGGGGTCGACCAGACCCGTGGCTGGTTCTTTACCCTGCACGCCATCTCGGTGATGCTGGAGGACAGCCCTGCCTTCAAAAATGTGCTCTCCACCGGCCTGCTCCTCGACAAGGATGGCCGCAAGATGTCCAAGCGCTATGGCAATGTGATCGACCCCTTTGAGGCCATCTCGGCCTACGGGGCCGACGCCAACCGCTGGTACATGATGGGCAACAGCCAGCCTTGGGAAAACCTGCGCTTTGATCTAAAAGGCGTACAGGAGGTACAGCGCAAGTTCTTCGGCACCCTTTTCAACACCTACAACTTTTTCGCCCTCTACGCCAACATCGCAGACTTTCACTACCCGGAAAGCCCCATACCGCTGGCGGAGCGGACCGAAATCGACCAGTGGATCACCTCGGTGCGGCACTCCCTGATCCGGCAGGTAGAAGCCCATCTGGACGACTATGAGCCCACCCGGGCCGTCCGCCTGATCGATACCTTCGTACAGGAGCAGCTTTCCAACTGGTACGTACGCCTCTCGCGCCGGCGCTTCTGGGATGGGGATGCAGCGGCTTTTCAGACGCTGTATGAGTGCCTGGAGACAGTCGCCCTCCTGATGAGCCCCGTGGCGCCCTTCTTTGCCGACAAGCTCTACCGCGACCTCAAGCAGACAGATCAGAGCGTGCACTGGGCCGATTTTCCAGCTTGGGACGAAGGCGCTATTGATCCGCGGGCCGAGGGCCGTATGGACTTGGCTCAACGCGTAACCTCACTCATCCTGAGCATTCGCCGTAAGGAAAAGCTCAAGGTGCGACAGCCGCTGGCCAAGGCGCTGGTGGCCATCCTGGATCCTGATCTGAGACAGGAGCTGAGCCGGGTGCAGGCCCTCATCTCCAGCGAGGTCAATGTGAAGGAAATTGAGTATATTACTGAAGATAATACGATCCTTGTCAAAAAAATCAAGCCCAACTTCCGCGTATTAGGGCCCAAAGCCGGACCTCAGATCAAAGAGATTAGTGCGAAGCTTCGCAATTTTTCCCAGGACGATATTCGTAATTTGGAGACCAAGGGTCGGGTAAACCTGGAACTGTCCGATGGAAATTACGTTATAGAACTGGCCGACGTAGAAATCCTCAGTGAAGACATCCCGGGCTGGTCCGTGGCTTCGGACAGCGGCTACACCGTCGCCCTCGATATCACCCTCACCGAGGATTTGCAACAAGAGGGCATTGCCCGAGAGTTCATTAATCGAATCCAAAACCTGCGCAAGAGCAATGACTATGAGCTAACGGACCGGATCGTCATCCGTATCTCTACCCACCCGGACTGGGATGCGGCGATTCGCGCCTACGGCACGTATATCCAAAGTGAGACGCTGGGAGACCAGTTGGAGTTGGTCGCAGAAGACTCTATCCCCAATGGTGAAGACATAGAAATCAACGGTATTAGTGGTAAGATCTGGCTGGACCGGGTCTAGAAACCTCTTCCATAAAAGTATTATCTACTAAACCCAAATCGCATGGCAAATAGTGGTGAAAAAAAGTTTTACAGCCGCTCAGAACTCGAGGAGTTTCGGGAAATCATCAATAAAAAGCTGGCTGAGGCCGATGCGGAGTACCGTCGTCTGGCCGAAAGCATGAAAGAATTCAGCGGCAGTTCCGCCGACAGCATCAACTTCACCGAGTACGGCAATGAGAGCCGGGAAAAGGAGCAGGTTGAGATGCTGATGTCGCGGCAGGCCAAGTTTATCGAAAAGCTGCGGGCGGCCCTGGTGCGCATTGAAAACGGCACCTACGGCATCTGCCGCCTCACCGGCGAGCGCATTCCCAAAGAGCGGCTTCGGATCGTACCTCACGCCACCACCACCGTGGCGGCCAAGATGAAGCGAACTGAAACCGGCCAGCAAGGAGATTGATGCAGCAAGCACGCAAATATTTTCTCCTCTCTGCGGGGGTGGTGGTCCTGGATCAGATCACCAAGTTGATCGTCAAGCTCAACATGTCCCTCGGAGATGAGATTCGGGTCCTCGGTGACCTGTTCAAGATTCATTTCATCGAAAACAAAGGTGCAGCCTTTGGCCTGACCATCTCCCGGATGGCCAATGCCATGGGTATCCATATGAGCGACGAGACCGGCAAGCTGATCTTGTCGCTCTTCTCTATCGCGGCGGTGATTGCGATCGGGGTGGTGCTTTTCCGCCTCGCTGGGCATCGTTCGCTCCTGCCCTGGTTTATCGCCCTGATCTTTGGCGGGGCGTTGGGCAACATCATTGACCGTACCTTTTACGGTCTCTTTTTCTCTGACATCAATGCCTACACCGGCGGCCTGTTTCACGGCCGGGTAGTAGACATGTTTTACCTCGACATCTGGAAAGGTCAACTCCCCGACTGGATTCCCCTCTTTGGCAGATCTTACACCTCACTCTGGCCTATTTTCAACATCGCCGACTCGGCGATATCAGTTGGGATCGTGGTGATCCTGATCTTCCAGGGGCGATTTTTCAAGCAGGATGAGCGGGCCCGGGCAGCAGAGGCTTCCGCCTCCGAAGCCGATTTTCCCGCCACCACCTCTGAGAAGGCCGAAGAGAAGCCTGCCGAGGCCTAGGCCTCGCTGGGACCTTCCGAGCGCATTGATTTTGAGATCCTTTTCTTCATGACTCCGCCTCCGGCGGAGTCATGGCTTTTTGGGCCCCGTGAGTCAGGACCGGTTGGCGCGCCTGCTACCAGAGGCACCGTTGTGATACGCATGGAATATGCCTAGTTTCGGCTCAACGCTCTCGCTCGCCGAAACCCTCTCCCTTCGCCCCAACCCTCTCCCATGATCAGCTGTACTTGGGTATGTTCGACCTGGTCGAAAAAGCCGACCCTCTTACTGGCTATATGCCTGGGCATGATTCCCCTGATCCAAGCTCAACCCAACCCCTGCGCGAGCTTGGACAGCCTTCACATCGTGGTGCTGGGCTCGTCCACCGCGGCCGGAGCCGGGGCCTCAACGGCCGATAGCGCCTGGGTAAGCCGCTATCGTCACGCATTGCAGGCCCTCAACCCAGCCAATGCCCTCACCAACCTTGCGCAAGGCGGGTACAATACCTTTCGCCTCATGCCAACCGGCTTTGTACCGCCTCCCGGCCGGCCTAGCCCGGATACCACGCGCAACATCACCGCTGCCCTGAGCCTGCAGCCCGATGCCATCATCATCAACCTACCGTCCAATGATGCCGGCATTGGCCACGGCGTCGCCGGTCAACTGGCCAATTTTGACACGATCCTCAGCTTAGCCGCCCTGGCGGGCGTGCCCGTATGGATGTGCACCACCCAACCCCGCAATTACAGCAACCAGAACACCCTGCAAATCCAGCTGGATATGCGCGACTCGATCCTGATTCGCTATACGCCTCGGGTTCTGGACTTCTGGAGTGGACTGGAAGACAGCACCAGCCTGGGCTGGATTGATCCTGCCTTTGACTCGGGAGACGGGGTCCACCTCAATGATGCCGGCCACGCCCTTCTGTATCAGCGGGCAAGGGCAGCCGACCTGCCGGGACAGCTGTACGAGGCACCCTCTGTGCCTGATCTTGCCTTGGCCCGGCTGCCGGGCCTAATCTCGGACCTCTGCGGGGATGCCAACCAATGGCTTCCTCTCCTGCTCCACAACCTGGGGGCATCAAGCAGCGATTCGCTGGATATGTATCTGCAGAGGGTAGGGCCTGCTGGTGATACCATCATGCAATCACTGACGTATTATGCTGCCCTCGGGACCTGCGAAACGGACACCATCGGATTCTGGCTGGACATGCAGGCAGCGGGTAGCTATGCCCTCCGGGCATGGCTTGCCGCCAACGACACTTTTGCCGGGAATGACAGCCTTTCGTGGGCCGAGGAAGTGACGGGTACCCCTCAGCTCGCCATATCGGGGGATACCCTTTGTGTCGGGGACTCCAGTTTGTTGCTGGCCAGCGCAAGCGCTGGTGACCGCATTTATTGGTATGCCGATGCGGCCGGGGACAGCATTCTGGGGCAAGGGCCGTTGCTGGAACTGGGCCCCGTGGATAGCAGCCGGCAGGTATATGCCCAAGCCGCACGCGGCCTACCCTATTTTTCTGATTCGCTGGTGGCCCAGTCCCAGCCCGGCATTCACTGGAATGGGTTCATGTTTGACCTGATCGCCACCGAAACCTTGACCCTGGACAGCCTGGCGATTCGGATCTTCGATCCGGGCCAGCAAGCCGTGGAAATATATGTGCGTGACAGCACGCATCAGGGCGCCGAGCTGACCCCCAACGCGTGGACCTTGCACGCAACAGATACCGTATTTGTACCGCAGGAAGATGCCTGGACCATGCTGCACTTTCCCGCCATGGATCTGGCTACAGGCGATACACTGGCCATCTATCTGCAACTCAGTACCCCCTCAGCCCGATTATCCTACGCTTGGGCCACTCAGCCGGCCACTACCTCCACCCCTGAGCTGACGCTCTGGTCCGGGAGCGGTATTTCCCACCAATTCAGCGCGGTATACTTTCCCCGTCATCTGAATGCCCGCCTCTTTTACCACTTTGGTCACCGTCCCTTGGGTGACTGCGCCAGTGCGCTGGTCCCGGTAGATGTATGGGCCCACACCGCCCCCGTAGCCAGTTTCACGGGCAGCTTTTCCGGAGATACGCTTTGGTTGAGCCCGACCCCCAGCCCGGGGGCCACCTATCTATGGGACCTGGGACAAGGTCCGCAAGACCTGGGAGACTCGACCGTCTTCGCCATGCCGGAACCGGATTCTCTCATCGAAATCAGCCTGCTGGTCAGCAACGCTTGCGGGACAGACACTGCGACCCAATCCTTTCTCTTGAGCAGCCTGGGCCTGCCAGCATCCTCTCCCCGATTCTCTATTGGCCCGAATCCCTTTCAGGATCAGATCGGTATACGTGGGGAAGGCCATGGCCACCTCTGGCTGGAATTGTGGGATGCACAAGGTCGCAAAGTCCAGGAACGCGGTTTTCCTGTGCAGGGCAGTTGGGAGATCGACTGGAAAATACCGGGCGTAGCTGCCGGCCTGTACATCCTCACGGCTCGCCTCGGGGAGAACCGTGCGCATTGGCGGGTACAGGCCACCCCCCGCGACTAACGCCACTGGGCCCAGCTCGCCTCATAGTAGCGGATCAGGACCTGGTTTTCCAGGCGGTTCCGCTCTGTCTCTACCGCAGCCATATCGCCATCGAAGACAAACAGTCCTTCCAGCATATCGGTATGCAGATAGCGGAGAGGGAGGTTGTACGCGGACAAACTTGCTGATAGCAAGCTATCAGCTTGCTCTGCGAGCGGCACTCCCGGCGGCTGTAGCCGACCAGGCGCCTGCATCGCCAGATTGAACCCCCAAGGCCCAAAAGACGGCACAAATACCCCCACCGGGAGCGTAAGCCCCGGAAATACTTCATTCATGCTATGGTGAATACACCAGAAAGCCTCGCGGGCAAAGTAGGGCGACGTGCTTTGGGTAATCACCACCCCACCAACCGACAAGCGCTTGGCCAGCAGTTCGTAAAACTCTACGGCATACAGCTTACCCAGAGCGGTGTCATGGGGGTCCGGCAGATCTATGATGACCACATCGTAGTAGTCGGAGGCATGCTCCACAAATCCATAGGCATCTTCATTCACCACCTTCACCCGCGGATTATTCAGGGCCCCTTCATTTAGAGCGAGCAGGGCCGGGTGGCCCTGCCCCAGCCGCGTCATTTCGGGGTCCAGGTCCACCACCGTGACCTGCTCTACACCAGGATAACGCAACACCTCCCGAACGGCGAGGCCGTCACCACCGCCCAGGATCAGCACCTGCTCCCGATTCAGTGCCAGCTGCATCGGCAGGTGTACCAGGGGTTCATGGTAACGGTATTCGTCCCGGGAAGAAAACTGCAGGTTGCCATTCAGGAACAGGCGCACATCCTTATTCCAACGGGTAAGCACAATCTGCTGGTAGGCCGACTGCCGGGAGAGCATGATTTCGTCCCGATAAAGAAATTGCTCAAAAAAGCCTACCAGCTGAAAGGAGTAGATGAAACCAGCCAGCAACACAGCCCCCAGCCCCCCGCAAACGGCCAGCAGCCGTCGATACGAAGGCAGCTCCGCCCGAAACAGCCAGGTATTGAGCACCGCCACCGACAGGTTGAGCAAGCCCACGACAAAGGCGGTCCGCATCGTGCCCAGAGTGGGCAAGAGGATCAGGGGAAATGCCACCGAGGCCAGGAGAGCCCCCAAGTAGTCAAAGGAAAGTACCTTGGCCATCGCATCCCGCAGGCTCTCGTACTGACGCACCACGCGAGTGAGAATCGGAATCTCAATGCCGATCAGGGTCCCCAATAGGGCAATCAGCAAAAAGGCCGCCCCGTAAAAGTACGAGGTGAGCGAAAAGGCCAGATACAGCAAAAAGGTGGCGCCCCCACCGATCAGGCTGAGCAGGATCTCAAGACGGATAAACCACTGCAGGAGATCCTTTTCCAAGTAGCGGGACAGATAGGAGCCGACTCCCATGAAGGACAAAAACAGCCCTATCACCAGGGAAAAATGCAAAATGCTGCTTCCCTGAAAGTAGCTGGAGATGGTGCTGATCAGCAATTCGTACAAAATCCCGCAAGTCGCGATGATAAACACCGAGGTCAGCAGGACAGGGATGCGCCGGGTGGTCATGGAGAAAGGGTTCGGTCAGGGCCTCCGGCGAACTTGCCAGAGTAAGTCGTAAGATACGGATTTCAGTACATCGGGACGGTCCCGCATCTGGATGAGTCGCGGGTAGATCAGCCGGTATTGCCCCCGGGGAAGATCATACACCATCATATAGATCAGGGTATCGTAGCGGGGGGTCAGCAGGTAGTAGATACTATAGGGAAGCACTGGTGGCAGCAGGCCCATCACGGCAATCAGTGCCTTGCCGGAGCGACGGCGCGTATAGCTCGCCCCCCCCATCCACACAAAATAGGAAGTCCCATAGCGGCGAGCGAGCGCCTCTACTTCAACCTGAAAGAGGCTCACCATCTCCAGTTCGTCCAGTGCCTGTTGCTCAGCCAGCCAGGCCTGCAGGATCGACAGATCCCGGAAAGCAGTAAGGTCTTCAGCACCGAGCATCGCCGGGCTCAGCATGTGGTGGGCCAGCCCTGCCAGGCCAGCTTGCTCATCCAGCAGTTGGACCCAGTTCGACTCCGCCGCCGATGACTCGGCGTATTGCAGCCGGGCCTGCGGCCCACGTGCATCAATCCGCTGATAGACCGGATCCACCAGCACCACATGAGATAGCCCCAGGCTCACGCCTTCCAAAGCCTGGAACTCCGAGATCGCCTCCGGTGCCGGAGGCGTCGGAGCGGTAGCACCACTAGTGGCCCACCAGGCCCCGAAGTAGGGGTCCCGTTCGAGAGCCTGAAATACCTGCCCCGGCCAACTTTCCGCCTCAGACAAGGACGGATATAGCGCATCAGTTTCCCGTTTCAGATGTCGGGCCAGGGCCAGGGCCTCGCCCGGGCGAGCCAGGCTGTCACGCCACCGCCAGGCCAGCGCCAGGGCGATCACCGTGAGGCCTTCCCCTTCCATCTGCTCCAGCATGCCGTAGAGCGGGCGGGCCGCCCCCGGCACACTACTGGCCTCCTGGTGCACATCCCAAAAGCGGCCACCATTGCTGTAAATGGCCAGACTGTAGAGTGCCCGTAACCGGAGCCAGCGCCGATACGCGGGAGACCATGTCGCTTCACGCTCACCCAGGTACAGGGCCTGGGCATAGCGCTGCTCCGCCAGTAGGATATGGCCCAGCTCCTGCCGGGCCCTCTGTTGCGACATCCGAAACCAGGCTTCTGATTGGCGGGAGGCGTTTCCTGCCGGATAGTCCTGTCTTTCGATCATGACGGCCAGCCGAGCGCGCCGCAACTGCGGCTCGGGGTGTAGCTGCGGGACGCGCACGCCCTCCAGGGGCAAGCTGTCTAGCGGCGAAGGGGGCAGCAACCGATCTGCCGGCAGGGCCGGCACCGCTTGCCGCAGCCAGCCCAGGAGGTCTGGTTGGGCCCCTTCCTCCCCGGTAGCAATACCCGCCGGATAAGCCAAGGCCCATAGGGCAGCCTCCACCGGGAAGCCAGCCCTTGCCAGCCGCCCCAACGCCGCCGAGTCAGCCTGGAACTCCTGCCGCTGAGAAAAGGCCACCATCTGACTTTCTGGTGTCTCCCGGGAAAATAAGCCCGGTGGTGGGGCAGCCCCTGACGCCCCCCGTTCATAGCGTGCCCGGGCATGTCCCGCCCGCACATGTTCGATCTCATGACTCAAGATAAAGGCCAGCTCTGCCTCGGTCTCCAGCTGGGCCAGTAAGCCCAGTGTGACCAGGATGATGCCTTCAGGCGTCGAGTAGGCGTTGGCGGCGCTGCTGCGCAGTAAGTAGCAGCGCAAAGGGGCCTGAGTACTGTCGACCGCCAGCAGGCGGGTTGTGATCTCGTCCAGATAGTGATTGAGGTCGGTCCCAAAGACGACATAGCCGCTGTGCAGCAGCTGCCGGGTATGGTAGCGGCTTTGAGTCCAAAACCCAGCCATATCCCCTCCCTCCGGGCGCCCGAGCGGCCCCTCAGGCAGGAAGTCCGGCGGCAATACCCCCTCAGACTGTAGGCGCACATAGCCCATATCGGACATCTGAGCCAAAAGTGCTACTGGTCCCAGGCCGAGTAGCAACAGCAGCCCAAGGGCACCCCAGACCCGACAGGGAGGTGTTAGCACCCGCGTTGTTCTTTGGTTACGGAAAATGAGGCTCCTTTCAAACCAGCCACCGGGAGTCGCAGCAAGAGATAAGGCTGGGTGAGGGCTTCGGTCACCATGCAGTCCGGGGCTGGCCGTTCGTAGATCAGGTCCACGTACACCTGCTCCCCTTCTTCATTCAGGCTTTTCACCTGGATCGCATAGCCACCGGTCATCTGTTGTCCCATAAAACAGGCCACCACCGACTCCTCGGCAAAGTTCACCTCCGGCACCGGTGGCACCGGAAAGCGCTGTGCACTCAGTTGCTTCCACAGCTGCGCCCAGCGCGAGGCGTCCTGAATCAGCTCTTGCCCCGATTCCTCGACGCCACAGTAATTTCCCTGCTCCAGGACCTCATAGGAGAGGGGCAGGGCAGTCACCGGCGGCTTATCCGCCACGGGTTGGGGCGTGCGGCACGCCAGCACCAACATGAGCAAGAGGGAAACAGAAAAGGACTGTGACATTTGGGGATACATGTTAAATCAATTGAGCTCATTCATCAGAGCTCGGACAAGATGCTGCGGAAAGCCAGCACCCGTTCTCCGTAGCGCTGTTGATGGGCCTGTTGCAGTGCAGGAGCGGCCTCCTTTCGGTATCGGGCCAGTTCTCCCATCGACGCACAGCGATAATGGATATTAAAAGTAACGCGCTCCGGGTCCACCACCGGCTGCACCAGGCGGTGCAGCGTATAGTCTGTAAAAAAACCGGTTGCCATCACCTCCGGGATATGCGTTCGCTGCATCCAATGGAGCCATTCCGGCGCCACCTCCTTCACGACCGAAGCCGTAACACTGTACACGAGCATACGGATAGAATTCAGGTCCCAAAGGCCATAGCGGCCTTTTGCCTAAAATTGCACAATGCTTGTTCATATTGCAAGTCTATCTATGTCTGATGGTTGAGGGCGCCCCGGCGGCCTCCCGGACCAGCCGGGTAGCCGCCGTCGGGGCCTTCCGGGCTCGCTATCGCTCGGTCCTCCTCTGCGCTTCGGACCGCCCCCTCCGGGGGCGCCCTCCAGTCCCCTGGCGCCGCCAACGGCCTCCGCCGCACATGATCCCCGATTTGGTCGGGAGCGGAGCAGGCACTACCTTTCTTCCCCCATCCCATATTTGCCTATGTCCCCTGTCTACCGTTTGCGTCTGCTATTAGCTGCCCTGGCTGCGCTGGGGGCCGCCGTGGCTTTCCTGCTATGGCAGCCAGGCGCCGGCGGTCCCCAGGCCCAGCTGCTCATGCCCCCTCCGCCTGACCTTCTGCAAACCTGGCGCTGGGTTCAGACCTACGACCCCTACGAGAGTGGCCATATGATCCAGGCCACCGACACCGCCGCCCGCTATCTCGCCTTTCGACCTGATGGGACCCTCCTCGAACAAACCCCCGCCCAGCGGAGGCAGGGACAGTGGCGACACGACGCTCAGCAGGATGCCCTCGCGCTTCTCTTTGGCACCGTAGCACAGGGCCGGCCCGCCGCCACCTTGCGGCCCTGGCAATACCGCCACGAAATCATCCATCTCACGGATGGCGAGCTCGTCCTCGCCTGGCAAGGACGCCACGGCAAGGTCCAGGAGTGGTATCAGGCCGTGGATTCTCTCCCGGCTCCCTAATGTGCACCTTATGAAACCGTGAGTTTTGGATAAGCGGAGAAAGGCTATTCCCTAATCGACTGTTTATCAAGTGTTTGAATGTCAGCCTGAGCCAGCCCGAAGGGCGCCAGCGAAGGATCTAATAGGACACATGAGATGCTTCGCTTCGCTCAGCATGACAATTGTCGATGGGAGACTTTTAAAC
>RFHL01000591.1 GCA_003696875.1 Bacteroidota bacterium
CTATTTTGCCCATACCTTTCCGCACAAGCCCCTGCACGTCTCGGCCGAGTATGCCGGCAGCTCAGACTACGGGCTTTATGGAGATGTGGTGCAGGAACTCGACCGGTCGGTGGGAGAGGTGAGACAAGCGCTGGAGACCTTCGGGCTGAGCGAAAACACCTTGATCGTCTTTAGCAGCGACAACGGCCCCGCCGCCCGGGGCGGCGGCATGACCGGCGGCCTGCGCGGCCACAAGGCCACCACCTATGAAGGCGGCATCCGGGTGCCGACGCTTGCCACCTGGCCTGGCCGCATCGCGCCGGGACAAGTGATCCGCGATCCGGGCATCATGTGCGACTGGCTGCCGACCTTCTGTGCGCTGGCCGGGGTGGCGCCCCCTTCAAAACCCCTTGACGGCATCGACCTCAGCAGCCTGATGCTCAGGGGAGAAAGGCTGCCTGAGCGGGAGCTATTCTTCTATTTCAATGAAGAGCTGCGGGCGATCCGATCGGGTAAGTGGAAGTACATGCGACCGGTGATGGACAATCCCTACCGGCAACGGCTGGAGCCACATCCGGCCTGGCTCTTTGACCTGACGGCAGATCCCACCGAAAGTACGGACTTATCCGGTCAATATCCCGAGCGCGCCGCCGCGCTGGCGGCGCGGATGGCCGCCTTTGAAGCGAGTCTGGGCGAGGTGCCCGAACCCAAGCTCAAGGCGGTGCCCTTTGACGATCCGCGAGAAAAAAAGTAGGAGGAAGCGGCTTTATATGGGCACGAAGGCGGCTGAGTGGGCCACAAGGGCAAGGAAATATGACCAATTCTTTATATATTCCCCTTTCCCCTTCTCAGGAACGCCCCCCTTTTTGCCTCCTCTTACAAAACAAGCGGAATGATCGAACACGTCCCCATCAAAGACACCCCCAGACTTGAGGCCTATGACCAGTACCCTTCCCTCATCATGGCCTTGCATCAATTTCGGGAAGAAAGTGCCATGCTGGCCCCCAAACTCAAAGGCCGTCGCATCTGGATGGTCAACTCCACCGCCACCGGGGGCGGCGTGGCCGAGATGATGCCCCGTATGGGCAGCCTGATGCGGCAGATCGGCCTGGATCTACGCTGGGTGGTCATCAATACGCAGGAAAACGCCTTCTTTGACCTGACCAAAAACCTCCACAACCTGATCCATGGGGCGGGCAAGCCTCAGTTTTCTGAGGCGGATCGGCAGGTCTTTGAGCAGGTGAACCGGGAAAATGCGGACAGCTTCTTGCCGGAGATCGAAGATGGGGACATCGTGGTCATACACGATCCACAGCCCATGGCCATGGCGGGCATGCTCAAGGCCAAGCGCACCATCAAAACCGTCTGGCGCTGCCACATCGGTCTGGACCAATCCAACGTCCATACCCAGGCTGCCTGGGACTTCCTGAGTCCCTACTTGGCCGACTACGACCGGGTGATCTTCACCGCACCGGAATATATACCGCCGCAGGTCTCGCAAAAAGTCTCGATCATCACCCCGGCCATTGACCCGCTAAGCCACAAGAACCGCACCCTCTATCTGCACAAACTCTCAGGTATCCTGATCGACAGCGGCCTGACGACCAATGAGCATCCCCCCATCGCCCCTCCTTTTGAACATCAGGTGCAGCGGGTAAGGCCCGGTGGCAGCTTCGGGCCGGCCACCGAACCCGAGCCCCTCGGGCTGATGTTCCGGCCTATCGTGACGGAGATTTCCCGCTGGGACCGCCTCAAGGGCTGGCTGCCCCTGATGCAGGGTTTTGCCCACCTCAAGCAGACCGCCTCCTATCGCGAAGTCAGTGAGCGACACCGCCGCCGCCTGGATCTTTGTCGCCTGGTCCTGGCCGGCCCTGATCCGGCCTTCATTGCCGACGACCCGGAAGGAAAGGCCATGCTGGAAGAACTGATCGAAGCCTACAAAGCTATGCCAGCCGACTTGCAAAAAGACATCGCCATCCTAATGATACCCATGGAGTCGCGCAAGGAAAATGCGCTCATCATCAACGCCCTGCAACGCTGCTCCTCGGTGGTGGTCCAGAATTCCATACAGGAAGGCTTTGGTCTCACCGTCACCGAGGCCCTCTGGAAGGGCATCCCGGTGCTGGGCAGCAAGGCCTGCGGCATCCGGCAGCAGCTGCGCGAAGGCATCGATGGGCACTATATTGAGAAAGCCGATGATCCGGTGGCCATTGCCGACGCGCTCAACTACGTGCTCAGCCAAGCTGTGAAGCGGGAGGTATGGGGCTTCAATGCCAAGCGGCATACCATCGACAACTTCTTGGTCTTCACCCAGATTCGGAAGTATATGCAGCTTTTTGTCAAGCTGTAGGGGCGATGCTACCTTTGAGTACCGTGAGTTTTGGATAAGCGGAGAAAGGCTATTCTATAATCGACTGTTTATCAATTGTTTGAATGTCATCCTGAGCCAGCCCGAAGGGCGCCAGCGAAGGATCTAATAGGACACATGAGATGCTTCGCTTCGCTCAGCATGACAATTGTCGATGGGAGACTTTTAAAC
>RFHL01000592.1 GCA_003696875.1 Bacteroidota bacterium
CAGCACGGATGCCGGGGGGGGCGATCCGCCCTACCCATGTTTGATCCCTACGGGATCAACCCCCTGGCTGGCCCCGGCAGGGGCCTAAATATCGGTAGTTCCCAGAGCCAGCAGGTAGCTCGTGCCGTAGGTACGAAACATCATCCGCCGTCTGGCCCCGGCAGGGGCCTAAATGCCGGTAGGGTTCCGTACCTACGGCACGGATGCCGGGGGGGCGATCCGCCCTACCCATGTTTGATCCCTACGGGATCAACCCCCTGGCTGGCCCCGGCAGGGGCCTTGATTGCATCTGCCATCATTTTGTCGCGATGCTGTTTTTGTTTAAAAAAAATTCCCTATATTTGAAAAAAGCACTGCATTTTATTCTCAAGCATACACGGCCCCCATGAAACCGGATTATCTACTGTTGGCAGGCAACCTACGCACATTGGTATCAGAAAACCAACTGCCCCAGGCCCTACAACAACTCCAAGAGGCCCTGCAGGGCCACGAAGCCCAGAATGTATCCCTGCTGCAAGCTGCGCGCTATGCCATGTTGCGCAAAGAGCTGCAAATGGGCACCATCGACCGCGAATACGCTGGGCGGGAACTCAACCAGATTCGCCATGCCCTGCTCGACCTGGCCTGGGAGCTCGAACGGCAGGGCAAGGCCGATACCCGCATCTTTATCAGCTACAGCCGCAACGGAAACGGGCAAGCCCTGGTGCATAGCCTGTACGAGCAGCTCGCCCAAAGCGGTTTTCAGCCCTTTTGGGATGTCAAAGACATCCCGCCGGGAGCCGACTGGGCCGAGACCATCCTCAGCCAGCTCAAAGCCAGCGACTACTTTGTGCTGCTGCTCTCCGAGCGCGCCAACCAGAGCGAAATGGTGCTCAAAGAAGTAGAAGAAGCCCGCCGCCTGCGCGACCTGCAGGGCAAGCCCATGATGCTGCCCGTGCGGGTACAGTACCCCCTGGAGGCCCCCCTCAACTTCAAGTTGCAAAGCTGGCTGCAGCGCATTCAGCAGCTCCACTGGCAGGGCGAAGCCGACACCGCAGCCGTAGTAAACCGCCTGCTCGAGGCCATCGGCCAGCGGCAGGTCTTCGACCTGCCCGAAGCCGTTTCGCCCACAGCCGTCGCCGCTTTTGCCCAGAGTGCCCTGCCGCGCCCCGAACCCGTGGCCCCCCTGGAAGTGCCACGAGGGGCCGTGCGCCTGCACTCCCGCTTTTACATAGCGCGCCCACACGAAGCCCAGTTTATCGGGCGGGTGGAAGACCCCGGCGCCCTGCTGCGCATACGCGGCCCCCGCCAGTATGGCAAAACTTCCCTGCTGGCACGCGTCATCGACCACGCCCGCACCCACCACCACCGCGTGGTTACCATCGACTTTCAGGACATGGCCGAGTCCACCCTCAACAAGCTTGACAGCCTGCTCTACGATTTTTGCCTTTACCTGGCCGAAGAGTTGGACCTGGAAGACGAGCTGGACACCCTCTGGGCCAAACAACGCGACCCCAAGCGCATGGCCCGCACCTTTGTGCGCAGGCACGTCCTCCGGCCCGGAGCGTCGCCCCTGCTGCTGGCCATGGACGAGGTGGACCGCGTGTTTCAGTATCCGCGGGTATCCAGTGACTTTTTTCTCATGCTGCGCGCCTGGCACGAAAGCGCCAAGACCCAGCCCGAGTTTGAGCAGCTCAAAATGGCCATCTCCTACTCTACCGAGGCCAAGCTGGCCATCGCCGACCTCAACGCTTCGCCCTTCAATGTGGGGGAGGAGGCGCGCATTGTGCCCTTTACCAGCCAGCAGGTAGAGGACCTCATGCACCGCCACGGCCAGCAGTGGTCGGCCCAGGAGGCCCAAACGATCATGGAACTGCTGGGCGGGCAGCCCTACCTGGTGCGGCGCGCCCTCTACCTGCTGGCCAAGGGCGAGTACGACCTGGAGCGCCTGCTGGCCAAAGCCGCCCATGATGACGGACCCTTCAGCGACCACCTGCGCCACCACCTGGTTAATGTGAAGCAGTTTCCCGACTGTGCTGAGGCCCTCAGGGCAGTAATAGAGCGGGAAACTTGCAAGGATGCCCTGCTGGCGGCACGCCTCACAGCAGCCGGCCTGGTGGTGGGCTCTGCTCCCAGGCTGCGGCCCGCCTGCGGCCTCTACGCCCGCTACTTCCGCGATAAGTTGTGAGCGTACCCCCCATTTAGCTATCGAACCCAATTATATCAATATGGAAAATATCCAACACCAACACAGATTCACCCCCAAAGAAATCAGTGAAAATCAGTCCAATCAGTTTCATCAGCGGTTTCAATAGGGGGGTAAAAAAACGCAAAAAGAAAACACTGATTGATTAAGATTTTCATGATTGAC
>RFHL01000004.1 GCA_003696875.1 Bacteroidota bacterium
AGGTCACCCTGGGCCTTGAGGTCCAGAAAGCGCTGCACCCCAGGAAAGCGCTCCGCCTCCTGCATTCGGATAAAGGCCTGCATCTCGGTGTCGACTACCCCGGGGGCGAGGGAAACGACCCGCACCGGATGTGCTTGCCCGGCCTGCTCTGCGGCCAGGCACTGGCTGTGCATGTCCAGGCCGGCTTTGCTGCTGCAATAGGCCGCCCAACCCGGTACAGGCCGCCTTGCGGCCCCGGTGGAGATGTTCAGGATGCGCTTGGGGAGGGGCCAATTTTGCATATGAGCCGCCAGGGCGGCGGCTACGTGCATAGGGGCTAGCAAGTTGACGTTGAGGTTACGGGCGGTGGCCTCGAGGTCGGGGTACTCCTGTCCCGTAAGGCCCACTGGCGCCAGGACGCCGGCATTCTGGATGAGGGTCACGGAGGCAGCCCGCGCCGGGTCGATCCGGTCGACCATCTCCTGTACGATGCGGTCGAGCTGTCCCAGTTCGGCCAGATCGTACCGCAGGTAGTAGAGGGGCACGCCCAGTTCCCGGGCCTCGGCCCGGAGGGTGGGATTGTCACGCCTCGACAGGCAGATCAGCGTATGGCCAGGCCCCAGCAAGGCATGGGCGAGGGCTTCGCCTATGCCTGAGGAGGTGCCTGTAATCAGAAAATAATGCATGCAGATGTTATCGGTCAAAAGTCACACGCTGGCCGCGAATGTTGGGGTCCAGCTGTCCTTCATGATATACCAGCTGTCCGCTGACGATGGTGCTGCGCACCCGATCCTGAAAGGTCACCCCTTCGAAGGGAGACCAGCCGCATTTGTACCGGATGTTTTCCGGGGTGACCGTCCAGGGAGCCCCGGGATCCACCACCACCAGATCCGCAAAGTAGCCTTCACGCACATATCCTCGCTCAGCAATCTGGAAGCACTGCGCCGGGGCATGGGCCATTTTCTCCACCACCTGCTCCAGACTCAGGACTCCCTGCCGGGAAAGCGCCAGCATGGCGGGCAGGGCGTGCTGGACGAGGGGGCCACCAGAGGGGGCCTGCACGTAGGCTTGATCCTTTTCGGCCCGGGTGTGGGGCGCATGGTCGGTCGCGACGATGTCGATGCGCCCGTCGAGGATGGCCTGCCGGATCGCCGCCCGGTCGGCGGCGGTTTTGACGGCCGGATTCCATTTGATTCGGGTCCCTTTGGATTCGTAATCAACCTCCGAAAACCAAAGATGGTGGATACAAGCCTCGGCAGTGATGCGCTTCTCGGTCAGCGGTGTTTCGGCGTCAAAAAGCTCAAGCTCCCTGGCAGTGGAGATGTGGAGGATGTGGAGGCGGGTGCCGTGTTTTTTGGCCAGCGCCACCGCCTGGCTGGAGGAAGCATAGCAGGCCTCAGCTGAGCGAATCTCGGGGTGGAAGGCCACCGGGATATCATCCCCGTAGCGGGTGCGGAAGCGCGCCAGATTGGCGCGAATGATCTCTTCCTTTTCGCAGTGGGTTGCCACCAGCATGGGCGCCTCGGCAAAAATGTTTTCCAGCACGGTCTCGTCATCGACGAGCATGTTTCCGGTCGAAGAGCCCATAAAGACCTTGATGCCGCAGACGGTGCGGGGGTCGGTGCGTAGCACCTCCTCCAGGTTGTCATTGGAGGCCCCCATGAAAAAGGAGTAGTTGGCCGCTGAGACCTCAGCGGCGCGGTTGTACTTGGCCTGAAGCAGCTCCTGGGTCAGCGTCTGCGGCACGGTATTGGGCATCTCCATGTAGGTGGTGATGCCGCCCGCCACGGCGGCGCGGGACTCGCTCTGCAGGTCGGCCTTGTGGGTGAGGCCCGGCTCACGAAAGTGGACCTGATCGTCGATCACACCGGGCAGGACGTAGCAGCCGCGGGCATCAATCTCCTGATCGGCAACCTCGCCCAGTCCCGAGCCAATGCGGGCAATACGATCCCCCTGAATAAAAATGTCGATTTCCTTGCGCTCGCCTTCGTTGATGAGCAGGCCGTTACGAATGAGCAAACTGGACATAGGTCAAAGGTTGACAAAGTGGTGTGTGTACGCCGCCTTTTGGCGGCGGGGCTATCGTCAAATATACACCAGATTATGTAACTTACCGGGCCCATTTCCCCCAGAACCTCCTAGCTTTTCTGTATCCCTGTGTCTACTCCACTCCCCAAACACATCGCGGTGGCCGGCAACATTGGCGCCGGCAAAACTACCCTGGTAAACAAGCTGGCCCGCCAATTTGGCTGGGAGCCACACTTTGAAGCGGTGGACCACAACCCCTATCTGGAGGACTTTTATCAGGACATGAAAGCCTGGGCTTTTCCTCTCCAGATTTACTTTCTCAACTCCCGTTTTAACCAGGTACTGGATATCCGGCGCAGCCCGCATACCGTCATTCAGGATCGCACCATCTATGAAGACGCCTTCATTTTTGCCAAAAACCTGCGCGATTCTGGCTACCTGAGTTCCCGCGACTACGACACCTACTTCAGTCTTTTTCAGTCGATGTCTACGATGATCCAGCCCCCGGATCTCCTGATCTATCTCAAGGCCTCCATCCCCAAGCTCATCGACCAGATCTCCCGCCGGGGCCGGGAATATGAGGCCAGCATCAGCATCCGCTACCTGGAAGACCTGAACCGCAATTACCAGGAATGGATTGACAACTATACCGAGGGCAAACTGATGGTCTTTGACGTGGACAACCTGGACTATGTGAACAATCCGGAGGACCTGGGGTTGATCGTGAACCGGATCGAAGCCGAATTTCACGGCTTGTTCTGAGGTGCCGGTTCCCGTTTCGTCCCTCTCTGTCCTTCACCCTCACATTCTTATTATGGCTCCCAAATACCTTGGTCTGGCTCTATTCCTTTTCATCGGCCTGCCCATGGCCTTTGCCCAGGATCTGAGCCTGGAAGCGATCAATAGCCAGCGCTTGCAGCTCAACAAAGCCAACATGTATGTGCTCGGGGGATGGGCGGTGGGCAACATGGCCGTAAGCGGGTATTTGCGGGGCCGTACGACCGGAAACACGCGCTATTTCCACGAGATGAATGTCTTCTGGAATGTGGTGAATCTGGGGTTGGCCGCGGGCGGCCTCTATGGCAGCTACACGACGGATCCAGCCAGCCTGGATCTCTACGCCACCTTTAGCGAGCAGCAAAAGCTGGAGAAAATTCTGCTGTTCAATATGGCCTTGAACTTCACCTACCTCACCGCGGGAGGCTACCTCATCGAGCGGTCCAAGACCGCCACCAACCGCCCCGAGCGCCTGAAAGGCTACGGGCAGTCCTTGCTGCTGCAAGGTGGTTTTTTGCTGGTTTTTGATGTGACGCAGTTTTTGCTACATCACTACCGGGCGGCACCGCATCTGGAACAATGGCTGCGCCATGTGGCGGTTACGGGGCAAGGCGTGGGGGTGGTGGTGCCGTTTTAAGGGATTTGCTGGTGGCGGGCACAGCCCCGCACCAGCAAATCCAACGGGTGACCCGTCAATCCTATTCCCCGACCTGCTCAGCTTCCAGCAACTGAATCGAAGCTGAGTTGATGCAAAAGCGAAGGCCCGTCGGTTCGGGCCCATCGGGAAAGACATGGCCCAGGTGCCCATCACACACGCTACACATGACCTCAATGCGGATCATGCCGTGAGAGGTATCCCGCTCGTACTTGATCACATTGTCCTGCACGGGTTCCGTGAAGCTGGGCCAGCCAGAGCGGGAGTCGTACTTCAGGCTGGAATCAAACAGTTCCGTACCACAGCAGATACAGGCGTAGCGCCCACGGGCATGGCTCTCGCAGTAGGCTCCCGAGCCGGGGGCTTCGGTCCCCTTGGTGCGGGTAATCCGGAATTGCTCCGGGGTCAGTTGCTCCCGCCATTCAGCTTCGGTCTTTTCGACCCGGCGCGGGGGCTCGGGGCTACCATGGCGGGCATATCGGATGACGTCGTTCCAGTTCATGAAGGAAATCGTTAAGATTCGAGAAGGGTAAAACCTTTTGCCATCTCTCCAACGACCAAAAGGCCTAAAAGGTTGAAAGAAGGCCGCAGGGCTACACAAACGCTGGAAACCCGCCTGGGCAATCTTGCCAGATTGGGCGACAGGTCGTATCTTAAAGCCACAGAGACTCGTACGCATATCATGTCTCAAGCCTGCGATGCCTATGCCCGGAAAAACTGGAAACGTACTGATCATTGATGACGACGAAGGCATCCTCACGACCTTGAAAATCCTGCTCCGGCGGCATTTTGCAGAGGTGGTTGTGGCACATACGCCCCATAAAATCACGGCCCTGCTGGCCCAGCAGTGTTTCCAGGTGGTGTTGCTCGACATGAATTTCTCCACCGGTGCCACCAATGGCAAGGAAGGCTTCCAGTGGCTGGCCCACATTAAGGCCCAAAGCCCCGAGGCTCAGGTCATCCTGATGACCGCCTATGGCGATATTGATCTGGCCATCCGGGCCATGAAGGAAGGGGCCACCGACTTCATCATCAAACCCTGGGACAATGACAAGTTACTAGACACGGTACTTAATGCCTTCAAACAAAGCCCCTTGCTGGCCACTGACGTAGAGGCTCCTGCCTCCGAGACCGTCAACCGAATCTTCATGTTTCTCGATATCCGCTCCTCCACCGCTATCGCGGAGGAGCTGGGACACATGCGGTACTTTTCCTTACTGAATGACTTTTTCAGTGATATTTCAGCCCCCATCTCAGAGTACGAGGGCGAAATTTACCAGTATGTGGGCGATCAGGTGGTGATCAACTGGCCTCTGGAGAAAGGCCTCGCCGAGTGCCGCTGCCTCTATTGTTTTTTTGCGATCAAGGAGCGGATACAGGAGCTGAGCCGGGGGTATCTGGACAAATACGGCCTGTCGCCTACCTTCAAGGCAGGCCTGCACTTTGGCGAGGTATCGACCGGGACAGTGGGGACCATCAAGAAGGAGACCGTGTACTCAGGAGATGTCCTAAACACCACGGCCCGCCTGGAAAGCCTGTGCAACCGGTACCGGGTGGACCTGTTGCTGAGCAAAGCCCTGCTGGATCGCCTGCCCCTCGCCCCGGGCTTTATCGCCCAGGAGTTGGATATGATTCACCTGCGGGGGCGGCACGCCCCCATCACCATTTGTAGCGTCAGCGAGCCGGCCCGGCAGCCGGCTTAACCTCCAGTAAATGAACCCCTTCGACCAACTCAGCCACGAACTACAGGCCATCGCCCCCTTTCGCATCCGGTACAAGGATGAGGCGTGGGAGATGCAGTTGCTCAATGTGCTGGTGTTCTGGTTTTGCCCCGGCTTCCTGAGCCATTTCACAACGGTGATTGGCAGCACCATCTACTTTCCGAGCCGGGACTATGTGGCCCGCTACCCGCGCAGCGCTATGCGCAGCCTGGCCCACGAAGCCGTGCACCTGCGCGATGCCCACCGGTTGAGTTTCCCGCTCTTTATGGCGCTATACCTCTTTCCCCAGGGCCTGGCCCTGGGCGTGCTTCTCTTTCCTTTTCTGGGCCCCTGGGCCCTGCTCTTCCTCCTGTTTCTACTCCCCATTCCTGCTCCGGGTCGTTTCTGGCTGGAGGCACGGGCCTATGCCATGGACTACCTCACGGCCGAACCCGGCCGGCAGGCTGCCACCCTGGACTGGGCTGTGGCCCACTTCTCCGGCTGGAACTACTATCGCATGTTCCCTTTTTCTGACTGGGTAAGGGCCGCCATTGTACGACACGCCCGGCAAGCCGAAGGCGGACAGGACAAGGACCTTATGAAAATCCTCCTGATTTACGAACTCATCGCGGAAGGATAATCCCTCCCCATTACCCCCACTCCCCCACCCTATGCGCATTGTCTGCCTGTCTGACACCCACAACCTCCACCGGCAGATTCCGGTGCCAGAGGGAGACCTGTTGCTACACGCTGGTGACTTTACCCAACGAGGGGAAGAAGATCAAACCCGGGACTTTCTGGACTGGTTTGCCGGACAACCCCACCCCCATAAAGTGTTCATCGCTGGTAACCATGACTTTATCGCCGAGGAACAACCAGCCCTTTTCCGTAGCTTGATTCCCGAGGGGGTACATTATCTCGAAAATGAAAGCATAAAGGTGGCTGGCCTGCAGCTGTGGGGGTCGCCCGTTACGCCCTGGTTTTTTGATTGGGCCTTTAACAAGCAGCGGGGAACGGAGATCGGGGAATACTGGGCCGGGATTCCGGCTGGTCTGGACATTCTGATCACCCACGGACCTCCCTACGGCATCCGCGATCTGAACCACGAGGGGAAGATTATCGGCTGTGAAGCGCTGAACCATCGCGTGTGGGAAGTGAAACCACGCCTTCATCTGTTTGGCCATATCCACGAGGGCTATGGCGATGCCCGGATCAATTACATCCATTTCGTCAATGCCTCCTGTCTGAACCTGGGCTACCAATATACCAATCCCCCTATCGTGGTGGACTGGTAAAAGTGGGGACGAACAAGGTCCGGTGATCCAGGCAGGTTGCATTTTTGACCACTGGACCGGGCAAATACTCCAAAAACAAGATTTTTCTTACCTTTCCTCCCATTCTGGTTACAAAACTGTTCAGAACAGGATACCTGAAGGGGATGCTTCCTCGTTTCTCTTTCCTAACCGTCTGCTTTTTTCTCCCATCTCACCTAACGATTTTGGTCATCATGATGCCCAGACTTTTACGCTGTATGATGGTTCTGCTGGTGCCCATGCTCGGATGGTCCTCCGGGCTCATAGCGCAGCGGCATTACAATGACTATCGCAGCAGTCAGAAAAACTATGTTTTCCAGGACAACTTCAACGATAACAGCACCGGTTGGTGGACCGGCCGTGACGATGCGGATGAAGCCAGCATCAGTGGGGGCTACCTCAACTGGATGCGCATTGCCCAAAATGGCAAGACCTCATTCTGGACGACCCCTTCCGGCTTCGATGAAAACGGAGATTTTGAAATCGAAACCCGATTTCGGATCGTTAGTTCCGAAGAGCGCTACTTGTGTGGTTTGATTTGGGGACGTAGTACCTCCGCTACATCCGACTTTGTCTTCGGATTCTCACAAGACGGCGACTATCGGATTGCCGCCCGCGAAGATGACAGCTGGTCCTACTCGACCGACTGGACCAAGGAGCACATCAATCCCAATGGCTATAACAAGCTCACCGTCAGAAAAGTAGGCAACTGGTACTACTACTTTGTCAATGAGCAGTTTGTGCATCAGGAGCGCTTCCGGGCCTGGCATGGCCCGCGGGTGGGCTTTGTGATCCACGCCCGCTCCAAAGTCTCAATCGACTATCTCAATATCGCCGAGCTGACCAAGAGCGGGGGCGGCGGAAATATCTCCAGCGGCACGGCTTCCTACATGGATTACACCGCTTCCCAAAAGCAGGATGTCTTCTATGATGCCTTTGATGACAACCGTACTGGCTGGTGGACCGGCAATGACGGCATAGATGAGGCCACCATCGCCCAGGGATACCTGCAGTGGGAACGCCTCAAGGTGGATAATGCCACCTCCTTCTGGA
>RFHL01000593.1 GCA_003696875.1 Bacteroidota bacterium
ACACCGGCACGCAGGTCCAGAGCCTGCGCGTTCCCCTCGGGGGCCTCGGCACGGGCAACCTGCTCATGGGCGGGCGCGGCAACCTCGCCCACGTAGAAATCTTTAACCGGCCTGACCGGCAAAGGCAGTTGGAAAAAACCTTTTTTGCGATCTGGGCCCAGGCCGAAGGAGCAGCGCCAGCGGCCAAGCTGCTAGAACGGGAACTATTTCCCCCTTTCACCCAATCTACCCACAAATACGTGGCCGGGCTGCCCCGCCTGCAGGAAGTGACCTTCAACAACTATTTTCCTCTCCACTACTGGCAGTTCGGTGATCCCGACCTGCCCGTAGAGGTGAGCCTGGAGGCCTTTAGCCCTTTTATTCCCCTTGATGTGCCCAACAGCAGTTACCCCGTGGTGGCTTTTTACTGGAACCTCCATAACCCCAGACCGCAGCCAGTGGAAGCATCGGTGGTTTTGAGCATGGAGAATCCGATTCAGGGGGAGCGTATCCTCAACCTTTACCATGAAGGAACCGGGATAAGCGGAGTGCGTTTTGTAGGCGAAGACGTCGCCAGTCCGAATTTTGACGGCAGCCTCTTCATGGGCACCCCTCATCCTTCGGTCGATATTCAGACCCAGGGGTACCATGGCACCTGGCGGGACGAAGCCCATGTCTTTTGGGATGATTTTAGCGAAGATGGTCGTCTGACCAGCCAAATAGCCACCTGGGAGACTCGCTACCAGCCTACTGCCTACAACGAAGGTACCGACCGCATGGCAGCGGTTTTGGCCCGGGTAACCCTGGCCCCCGGCGAAACCCGGCGCATTCCCTTTTACCTGGCCTGGCATTTTCCCCGCCGGGTGTTTGAGGCTGGCGAGGTCTTTGGCATCGCCGAAGCAACGGATGTGCCCTTCGAAAACGCCTACGCCCAGGGCTTTGCAGACGAGATGGCGGTGCTGGCCCAATTCAGGGAGCAGGAAGCGGAACTGCACGCAAGAACGGCAAACTTTGCCCATTTGCTGGCCAGTGCTACCTACCCCGAAGCCGTCAAGGAAGCCCTGACCACCCAGGCGGCTACGCTACGTACCCACCTGATCCAGCTCACCGCTGAGGGGGATGTGCACGGCTTCGAAGGGGTGCTACCGGCGGGCTGGTGCTGCCCAGGCACCTGCACCCACGTGTGGAATTACGAGCAGGCGCTGGCCTCGCTTTTCCCCTCGCTGGAGCGACGCATGCGGGAGATCGAGTTTCTCCACAACACCTTCGACAACGGCTTTCAGGTCCACCGTTCGGTCATCCCACTGGGCGATTACTGGTTTAGCGGCCCGGCGGCAGCCGACGGGCAAATGGGCACCATTGTGCGAGCCTACCGCGAGTGGAAACTCAGCGGGGACGATGCCTGGCTGGAGCGGCTGTGGCCCCGTATCCGGCGGGCGCTGGAATTTGCCTGGACCGGCCCGGGAGAGGTCACCGAAGCCCGCTTCCAGCACCAGATGAAGCAAAGCCCCTGGGACCCGCAGCAAAGCGGCCTGCTATCGGGCTTACAGCACAATACCTACGACATCAATTTCTACGGCCCCAGCTCGATGACCAGTTCTCTCTACCTCGCGGCCTTGCAGGCGGGAGCAGAGATGGCCGCCGCCATGGACGAACCGCAGCGGGCCCAGCTTTACCTGGAAATATTGGAGAAAGGAAAAAAAGCGATGGTCGATTCGCTCTGGAACGGGCAGTATTTCATCCAGCTCATCACCGATCCGCCCGGGGAGGTCGCCGCCAGCGAATACGAGCCTACGGCCGGAGATGGCAAAGCCATACCCAAATACCAGTATGGCGACGGCTGCCTGGCCGATCAGTTGCTGGGGCAATACCTGGCCTTCAATGCGGGCCTGGGCTATCTGGTTGATTCGCAGCAGGTAGATCAGGCCCTAGCGGCTATCTACACCCACAACTTCATCCGGCCGCTGCGCGATTTCGCCAACGTGCAGCGGGTCTACGGCCTGAACGATGAGGGTGGTGTGGTGCTTTGCACCTGGCCACAAGGCAATCGCCCGGCCTTACCCTTTGTCTACTCCGACGAAATCTGGACTGGAGTCGAGTTTCAGGTGGCAGCTTCGCTCATCTATACCGGGCAGGTAGCCGAGGGCCTGGAGATCGTGGCAGCTGTGCAGGACCGATATGATGGTTTCAGACGTAACCCCTTTGAGCATAACGAGTCTGGGGTGCATTATGCCCGGGCGATGGCGAGCTGGTCGCTCTTGCTGGCCCTCTCGGGTATCGACTATGATGGCCGGACGCACCGGCTGCATTTCGCGCCGCGAGGCGATGGAAAAGATTTTTCGACCTTCTGGTCGACCGGAGGAGCCTGGGGGCGCCTTAGCCTACAGGATGGCTTGGCTGTACTGACGGTGGTGGAAGGAGAATTAGCTTTGGCGGAATTTGGCGTGGCTGGTTACGGCAACGAGCGCTACGAGCCGCTGCGGCGGCTAGGGGCGGGAGAGCGGGTAATGTTGGTGAGGGAGTGAGGTTCCCTTATGGCTCGCGCTGGACAGCGTCCGTGGCGAAGGAGGAATTCACACCAACAACGCGCGTCCAATAGCCTTTTTCCTGACCCTGTTCGATATGTCCCCTCAGTTGCTGGGTCAACGGGTTGACCCAGCAACTGGGAGCCAAAGGTAGTGACATTCAGCCTCGTTGGTGACGCCGACGCCGTCGTCGGCCACGAAGGAGCTCCGGCCCCTGGCAATCCGCTTTAGGCTGACGGCCAAAGGGGCCAACCGGCCACCAGGAAGGCCTACTTCAGCGCAGGGGGGACCCGCTCGTTCACGATCAGGCCGAGGGGTACGGCGGTATCGAAGTCTATTTCCCATGATTACACGTTGGGTCGCAGTGTGGTCCCGATCGGGATTGTAGTCGAAGGTGCTCAGCAGGCTTTTGATGGGGTTGTGGAGGGAATCCTTCATCTCGATGGCGGCAAGATAGTTGCGCTGGTAGGAATAAATAGAGCAGGTAATTCCTTTGTTGTTTGATACTTGTCATCCCGGCTGCTGTTGCGTGTTTCACAATAGCGCAGCGGGAGCCGCACCATTCTAAACATAATTGACAAAATCTAGGATATTTACATTTCATCTAGTGGAATGAATGTTATTACTGCCTCGTAGGCTGACTTTGCGATGTAATGGGGTTGGCGAATGGTGATTCAGGTCGATGTTAAATAATTGATTTTCAAATTTCTATGATTCTTGAAGGGCTTAGGCTGGAGTTGTTTTTACATTCAGGTTTTGGTGGAAAAAAAGCGGTGTTTGCATAACGATTCATAGAAAAGCGGAGGCGCCTTACAGACACCTCCGCTGAAATTTCTGAGTATGTGCGGGCAGGCCTAGCGACGACGGTTGCCGCCGCCGCCTTCGCGGCGGGGCGGGCGCCGCTCACGGCGCCGCTCCTGCTCCTCGTCCCAGCCTTCGGGCTTGGGCAGCAGGGCCTTGTGGCTCAGACGCCACTTGCCGGAGCGCGGATCCACGCCGACAAGCTTGATCTCGATCTCGTCGCCGACGTTCAAAACGCCGTCCATACTCTTCAGCCGCGACCAGGAAATCTCGGAGATGTGCAGCAGGCCTTCCTTGCCAGGCAAGAATTCTACGAAGGCTCCGTACTCCTGGATCGACTTGACCGTGGCCGTGTAGGTCTCGCCTACTTCGGGCACCTGGATCAGGGCGCGGATCTGCTTCACCGCCGACTCCACCGACTCGGCACTGGTGCCGGAGATGGTGGCCGTACCCATGTTGCCTTCGCCCTCCTCAAGGTTGATTTGGGCACCAGATACCCGCTGGATCTCCTGGATGATCCGGCCACCCGGGCCGATGACCGTACCAAAAGCATCGTGGGGCACGTCCATGACGAAGAAACGCGGCGCGTAGGGAGATACGTCGCTCCGGGGGGCATCCAGCGTCTTGAGCATTTCATTGAGGATGTGCAGGCGGCCTTCCTTGGACTGGGCCAGCGCCTTCTCAATGATCTCGTAGGTAAGACCTCCGATCTTGATGTCCATCTGGCAAGCGGTAAGACCTTCGGAGGTACCCGCCACCTTGAAGTCCATGTCGCCCAGGAAGTCCTCATCCCCCAGGATGTCAGACAGCACGGCAAACTTGCCGTCCTCATCGGTAATCAGGCCCATCGCGATCCCGGAGACAGGCCGCTTCATTTGCACGCCAGCATCCATCAGGGCCAGACAGCCGCCACAGACGGAAGCCATGGAACTGGAGCCATTGGATTCCAGGATGATGGAGGAGACACGTACCGTATAGGGCGTATCCATGGGGACCATCGGCTTGAGGGCACGCTCGGCCAGGTTGCCGTGGCCTACCTCCCGCCGGGCCGGAGCCCGGTTAAATTTCACCTCACCGGTAGAAAAGCCAGGGAAGGTGTATTGCAGCATGAACCGCTTGGACCCCTGATAGGTCGCCGTGTCTATGGTCTGCTCATCAAACTTGGTCCCGAGGGTGGCGGTACAGAGGGCCTGTGTCTCCCCACGGGTAAAGATCGACGAACCGTGAGAACGCGGCAGCAAACCGACTTCCGACCAGATCGGACGAATTTCGGTGGTGCTACGGCCATCCAGGCGCAGGCCATCTTCGATGATGGCTTTGCGCACGATGCGCTTCTGAATCTTCTTGAAGTACATGCCGAGCATAACTTCGAAGTACGTTTCGTCTTCGTACTTTTGGGCCAGCTCTTCTACAACCTTGTCTTTCAGTTGCTTAAATGCCTCTGAGCGCTCCTCCTTGGTCGACTCGCTGCGGGTGATCTCGTCCATGGGACCAGCCACCATGGCTTCGATATCGTTAAACAGCGCTTCATTGAAACCCAGGGTCTCATATTCGCGCTTGGGCTTTCCGGCCTCGGCCCGCAGCTCTTCCTGTAAGCCATTGAGCACCTTGATGGTCTCGTGAGCAAACTTCAGCGCCTCGAGCAACACCTCCTCGCTCACTTCGTTCATTTCTCCCTCCACCATGTTGATGGACTCGCTCGTAGCGGCTACGATCAGGTCGAGGTCACATTCCTCCATCTCACCAAAGGTGGGATTGATGACAAACTCTCCGTTCATACGGGCCACCCGCACCTCAGCCACCGGCGTCACAAAAGGAATATCGGAAACAATCAGGGCTGCCGAGGCCGCAAGGCAAGCCAGCGCATCTGGTTGCTCCTGCGAGTCGGAGGAGATCATCTGCACCATCACCTGCGTATCCCCGTGATAGTCATCGGGGAAAAGTGGACGAATCGCCCGGTCGATCAGACGGGAGGTGAGCACTTCATGCTCGCCCATCCGGCCGTCACGCTTGAAAAATCCCCCCGGAAAGCGCCCCGAGGCGGAAAACTTTTCCATATAATCAACCGAGAGGGGCAGAAAGTCCATCTCGACATTGATCTCTTTCTTGGCAACAGCCGTCGCCAGCAGCATCGTATCTCCGCAGGTCAGCAGCACGGCGCCGTCAGCTTGACGCGCCAGCGCCCCCGTATCCAAGGTTATTTCTCGTCCGTCGGGAAGGGTGATAGATTTTCGAATGGCTTGCTTCATCTTGTGGTATATCAGTTCAGCTTATATAAATAAAAAAATTGGGACTGCGCCTGCATTCCCAATTCTTTGTTGTAATTCCTTACTTCCGAATTCCTTGTTCCTTCAGGACGGCGCGATATCGCTCGATGTCAGTCCGCTTGAGATAGTCCAGAAGGCGGCGACGCTTACCCACCAGTCGCTGCAGGCCCAAGCGGGTAGAGGTGTCTTTCTTGTGCTCCTTCAGGTGCTCGGTCAGGTGCTTGATGCGATAGGTGAAGAGGGCGATCTGTGCCTCGGGCGAACCCGTGTCGTTTTGGCTATGCTGATGCCCGTACTTCTCGAAGATTTCCGATTTCAGCTCTTTGTATAAGTACATGAAAATCCCAGTTTTGACGAGGTTTAGATTTGAACATGCAAATATAGAGATTAAAACCTGACAAACAAAAGGCCCTGCCGGGGAATATTTCCCCTTGGCTTCACCGGCCCTCCATCTCTCGCCTCAAGTCAGGCCACCATCCTCTGCCGAGGAGGCCTCGGCTGCCGGCGCTTCGCTCCGAAAATCTGAGCGAAGGTGCAGATCCCGCTGCGGGAAGGGGATGCGGATATCGGCCCGGCGAAACTCGGCTTCGATCTTGAAACGCAGATCCGACTTGATGTCCTCGTAGGCATAGGTGTGGTTGGTCCAGAATAGCAGCTCAAAGTTGAGCGAGGAATCCCCAAACTCCGTGAACCGCACCCGCGGTTCGGGCGTTTTCAGCACCAGGCCATGCGAGTTGGCCGCCCGGATCAGCGCCCGGCGCACCTTGTCCAGATCCGAACCGTAGGCCACGCCCACCCCCACATGAAATCGGGTCTCCCGGTCATTGAAGTTCCAGTTGACCACATCCGTGCTCGTGATCTTGGAGTTGGGCACAATCACCGAAACCGAGTCCAGACTCTCCACAATGGTGGTCCGCAGCCGGATCTCCATCACCTTCCCCTCCAGCTTCAGGCTGTGAATATAGACCATATCCCCCACCTCCATCGTCCCCTCAAAGAGGATGATGATCCCGCTCACCAGATCGTCAAAGACGTGCTGCAACGCCAGCCCCACCCCCACAAAGAGGGCCGCCGAGGAGGCAATCAACCAGTTCAGGTTGATGTGCAGACTGTTCAGGATCAGGAAGATCGCCACCACATAGACGATGTACTTAAAGATCTGATACACCGCCTGCCGCCGCCCCTGATCCAGGGCAATCCGCGTCTTGGCCCCCGACTCCACAAAGAGACGGTGAAAGTACCAGACCCCCAGACGCGCGGCCACGACGATGACCACCGCCGTCACCACATTGATCACCTTCACCTCGTTCTTCTCCGGCAGGCTAAACAAGCGCCGCTCCAGTAGCGCCCCCAGCTCAAAGCCCAGCGTGGTCACCGCCAGCAGAGCGCCCAGCCCCAGAATCACCCGCCTCAGCAGGCGGCGGATTCCCTTGCGGCGGTCATCCTCCAGCGACAACTTCCGAAACCAGGTCGACCGCCGCAGCGCCCGGTCCACCAGCCAGCGCACCCAGATGGTCCCCAGCAGCACCGTTACAAAGCCGATCAGGTTCAGTACCCGGAGCTGATAAGCTCCCAGTTCCAGTACCACCGTTTCCAAAAAGGCATTGATCTGATCCATAACCCGTGCCAGACAGCGGAAAGTCGCCCGCCGCCGCCAATATACGAAAGC
>RFHL01000594.1 GCA_003696875.1 Bacteroidota bacterium
GATCACCTCGGCGGCATCGGCCGCCCCGGCGGCGATGCGCTGGCCCAGCCAGTAATCCGGGCGCGCCTCCAGGAGGCGCACCCAGGCCCGCTGCCAGCCGGAGTCCGGGCTGGGTACCCGCACCAGCACTTCTCCTGGCTGCGCCGGGTGCATGAGGCCCCGCAGGCGCGGATCCTCCTCCCAGCCCGCTTCGGCGGGCGGAGCGAGGGGCGGCGGCTCCTTCCTTGCCTCCAAACCCGAAAAGACGGCCAAGCCGGCGGCTTGCAGGCTTTGCCAGAGGGCCTGCGGCTGTAGCCGGGCTTGCCACAAAAAGTCCCCCCAACGGGAGAGTTGGGCTGGCTCCGCTTCGAGCAGGACCATGTAGCGGCCTTTTTCGCCTTCGACCAATATGCCCACATGGGATGGTGGCATGGCGAACAGCCGCCGGGCCGGGGTCTCAGCCGATTGCCAGAGCTCCGGCGATGCGCCCTGCCCCAACTGCTGCCAGACCGATGCCAGGTCACCCGAAGCCGGCCCGAGATGGGCCGTCAAGGTAGCTTGCGCGCCTTCCGTCTCGGCCAACTCGATTACCACCACCTGCCCCTCGCCGGTGACATAGCTGCGCTGCACTCGCCAGGTGCCGGATTCGTTCCAGGGGAGAAACAGTGATTCCATGCGGGGAGTAAGATAGGCTTTGCCCCCCGAGGCCGCAAGCCTTCAGAAGAGCAGAAAAAACCGCTGGCGCAGGGGGCGCCTACCTCCCCTCTTGATCTCTGACAGCGCAGCGGTCTGTCCTCTGACTTCCCACTTCTTCTCCCTATCTTTGCCGAAAATACCTGCTCATGGCCCACAGCATTCTCCAGACCGACTTTTCCTTTCCCGGACAGCGCGACCTGTATCGCGGCAAGGTACGGGACGTCTACAACATTGGCGAAGAGTACCTCGTCATCGTGGCGAGCGACCGTATTTCCGCCTTTGACCATATCCTCCCGGCGCCGATCCCCTTCAAGGGACAGGTACTGAACCAGATTTCGGCTCACTTTTTTGAGGCGGTCAAGGAACTGGTGCCTACACATGTGATCTCGGTTCCCGACCCCAATGTGACCATCGGTCGAAAGTGCAAGCCCATCCTCATCGAGGTGGTGGTGCGGGGCTATCTCGCCGGTCACGCCTGGCGGGTCTACAAGTCGGGCGAGCGCACCCTCTGCGGGGTACCCCTGCCCGAAGGCCTCAAGGAGGCCGACAAACTGCCCGCCCCGATCATCACCCCGGCGACCAAGTCGATGATCGGCCATGACGAGGACATCTCCGAGCGGGAGATCCTCAAATCCGGGCTGCTGGAGCCCGACGAGTGGGCCAAGATCAAGCATTATGCCCTGACGCTCTTTGAGAAAGGCACCGAAATGGCCGCCGAGCGCGGCCTGTTGTTGGTGGATACCAAATACGAATTTGGTTACTGGAACGACGACATCTACCTCATCGACGAGGTACATACGCCGGATTCTTCCCGCTACTACTATGCCGAGGGCTACGCAGACCGGCAGGCCCGGGGCGAAGCCCAGCGGCAGCTCTCCAAGGAGTTTGTGCGGGAATGGCTGATGGACCACGGCTTTCAGGGCAAAGACGGGCAGCAGATGCCCGAGATGCCGGCAGATTTCGTCGAACTCGTCAGCAACCGCTACATCGAGCTGTATGAGCGCATGACCGGCAAAGCCTTTGACCGTACCCCCGATCCCGATCCTGCAACCCGCATCACCCAAAACGTCGGCGCAGCCCTGAAGGCGCTGGGGTATTGAGAATAGCGCCGAGAAGCGAGACCGGCCCGGGTACGGGTCGGCGAGACTTTGGCACCCTTCCGCCCCTGCCCCGTTTCCCTTCCCGCCTTGCGGGATCTCACTTCGTTCGATTCCGGAAACAACCCACAGGCCGAACCCCTCTTGGCCCTGACTTCTCTCTTCTGACAGCAAAGCGATCTGACCTCTCCCATGAACATTCTCTCCGCGGAAAAAATCGGTAAAGCCTACGGTCACAAGGTCCTCTTTGAGGACCTGAGTTTCGGGCTGGAGCAGGGGCAGAAGGTTGCGCTCATCGGGGTCAATGGCTGTGGCAAATCAACCCTGCTGAAAATCCTCGCAGGGCTGGAAAGCCCCGACAGTGGACAGATCACCACCCGCAACGACGTAAGGCTTTCTTTTCTGCCGCAGGAGCCGGACCTACCTCCGGAAAAGACCGTTTACGAGGTGGTCTTCCGCTCTGACGTGCCCGCGATCCGCCTCATCGAGACCTATGAGCGGCTCACCCATACCGATCCCACGAGCCCCAAGCTCACCGAGGTGATCAACCAGATCGAGGCCATGGACGCCTGGACCTACGAGGTCAAGATCAAGGAAATCCTCTCCAAGCTGGACGTGGACTACCCCGACCGGCTGATCAGCGAGCTTTCCGGCGGGCAGCGCAAGCGCGTCGCCCTGGCCCAGGCCCTGATTGAGGAGCCCGACCTCATCATCATGGACGAGCCCACCAACCACCTCGACCTGGCGAGCATCGAGTGGCTGGAAAAGTTTCTCTCCACCTCCAAGCAGAGCCTGTTGCTGGTCACCCACGACCGTTACTTTCTGGACCGGATCACCAACGAGATCTTCGAGCTTGACGGAGGTAACCTCTACCGCTACAAAGGCAACTACAGCTACTTTCTGACCAAGAAAGACGAGCGCGAGCAGCAGCAGCTGGCCGAAACGGAAAAAGCCCAAAACCTCTTCCGGCGGGAGCTGGAATGGCTGCGGCGCGCGCCCAAGGCGCGGGGTTCCAAGGCCAAGTACCGCATCGACGCTGCCCACGAGTTGGGCGAAGCGGCCCGCAAGCGGCACGACAGTGCCGAGGTGACCCTCCAGGTCAAAGGCCGCCGTATCGGCGGCAAGGTGCTCGAAATCAAGCACCTGCGCAAAGCCTATGGTGACCTCAATCTCGTCGACAACTTCACCTACACCTTTGCCCGCCGCGACCGCATCGGCATCACTGGCCCCAACGGGGTGGGCAAGACCACCTTTCTACGCATGATCGTCGGGGAGGAAGAACCCGACAGCGGCAAGCTGCGCACGGGCGATACCATCGTCTATGGGTACTACCGGCAAAGCGGGTTTCGCTTCAAGGACAACCAGC
>RFHL01000595.1 GCA_003696875.1 Bacteroidota bacterium
GGATAGACCTGGTCCGGCTGGCTATGGCCAGCGGCAAGGTGCTGGCCTGTGGCATCGCCGAGCTCAATCCGGTCTACGACCAGGATGCCGCCACGGCGCGCCTCGCGGCGCGCCTCGCCGATGAGGTGGTGCGGGGGTGGGGAGCAGATTTGTTGGGAAAGGGGTGATCAAATCGGCCGCTTTCCGACTGGAGAGGTGAAGCCGTTTCTATTTCACCTATCACCTTAATCCATCATCATGCATCTCAAAAAGCAGTTGCTCCCCTTCGCGTTTCTATTTGCCCTTATCCTCGGTACTGGCTGCAAAGGCTGTCAGGGGGAATGTATTGTCGATTCTGGGACCATCATCGAGTGTGAGTCCAGCCCGGGTATGGGCTTTGACTACGAAACCTGTGAGTGCCGGGAGCTGTAGGGGATCCGCTCAGGATCAAGAAAAAACGGGTATGTAGCCTATGCTGCATACCCGTGAATCGTTTTTGCGATGTGGCAAAGTAGCTGGCTTCGGACAGAAGCCTTCGGGATCATTTTTCCTCTACGACGCCCTCGGTTTCTTTGAGGATCTTGCGGGCAAGGTCGACGATCCGGGTACCGTCCTCATCCAGGGCTACGGCACCCCCATCGGGTCCCGGCTCAATGTGGATCCCTACCGAATCGCCCTTTTCAAAGTGAAATCCGCCGAAGAAATTCCGTACCGTGTCGACGTTCATGCCCAGCTCCTCGGCCATTTGACGCATGGTGCCGTCGGGCAAATTGTCTTTGATCCGGCGGAGTTCATTGAAGGTTAAGGTCATAATGTATGAGTTTATTTGGTTGACTTTATGCTTTTTAAATTTAACCCCTTCTTTGAATAAAGCAAATGATAATTGGGTATCTACCAGGTTGAGAAAACGCATATTCAGAATTATGAGGAAGTTTGGACGCGGCCTTTCCGGTTTTCCTGCATGCGCCTGTAAATAGATACGAGAAATCCGGCGGTTAGGATGAAGGTTCCCAGCCAGAGCAGGTTGATAAAGGGTTTGGCGATGGCTTTGATGATGACAAAGTCGGCGCTAGGGTCCACCTGCCGGATTTGGATGTTGATCAGGTCCTCTTCGGGCTGCACGCCTACGAAGGCGAGCTCCATACCCAGCTCGGGGATATCGGCCCCGATCATGCCCGGCTGCCGACCCTTGATGAAGAAAACCGGGTCGGCAAAAAGCGTATCCTGATCGGTAAAGGCAAACAGGTGGGCCGCCGCGGCCGCGTCGTACTCGGCCATCTCGGGCCGGCCGGAGAGGTTGCGGACCTCGGCCAGCCACAGGCGGATGTTGCCGATGCGGGCAGTATCGCCCACGCGAATGGCAAAGTTAAAAAAGTGGGGCTTGAGGGTCTCCGGATTGGGCAGGCTGGAGGTGTAGACGTAAATGTCGCGGTTCCAGTAAATGCGCCGGGCCGGGTGCGAAATGATGCTGCCCATGTCCTCGTTGACCTCGGCTTCGGGCCAGAGGGTGAAGGTGTCGCTGCTGTCCCCAGCCTCCGCAAAGCGCAGGCCGTACTGCGTCCGGTTGTTGATGAGCTCCGGCTCAAAGGCGGAGGGATCGCGGTTGAGCAGGGTCTCAATCAGCTCCAGGTCGATCTCGCCTTCGAGGGGGGCATTGGGGTCGCCTTCATGAAGGCTGTGGTCGTGATCGTCGGGCGCGCCCTTGACAAAGGGCGGACGGGGCTGCACCGAGGCGAAGGTCTCGCCTGAGGCGTCACGGAAGGCCAGCTTAAAGCGGGCCGGGGTTTCCTCCAGAATCCGCAAATTCGAGATCGGAGCCTGGGCGGTCTTTTTGCCGGTGTAGGTGACCTCAAAGTCCACGATGCTGCGCTTTACGCCGCGCGGCAGGGGGATGTTGTCCACTTTTTCCTGATCCGGAAGGCTCGACAGATCCTCTGGAAAGGGGTTGGTGGAAATCACCTCGTCGTAACCGGAGGAGAAGAGCATCCCCAGCAGCATAAGGGCAAAGCCGATGTGCACCACCGTGCCGCCCATCACCTTGAGTCCCTTTCGGTTGCGGCGCAGCAGCGCCCACAGCACGTCCAGGTTGGCAAAGAGCCCGAAGAGGGAGGAGATGAGCAGCAGCTCGTCGGCCACGCTCAGGATGCCGTAGCGGATATAGGCCCCGAGACCGGGGTCGACCGCCGGGTCGATGTAGCTGGCAAATACTTTGTCATAGGCAAAGGGCATGTCGGCCCACCACAGCCCGATCATGGTGGCAGCTGAGGCGATCACCGTGAGCAGGAAGGGCCGGAAAATGGCGTCCCCAAAGGATTTTTTGCCCTTGATCTTCCACCACAAAAACTGCCCCAGCCCGGAGATCAGCCCAAAGAGGATGGCAAACCAGACATTCCACTGATAGTAAAAGAGCTGCACATTGGCCGGAGGGGCAAAGTCGGTCCCGAAGATGGCATTGAAGACGGGGAGAGAGGTGGCGAAGAGGATCACCAGCCCGGAGAAAATGAAAACCAGCGTCCCCAGGAAGAGCATAAACTCCGCTGACCAGAGCTTGCTCTCGTCTTCGCGCTGGGGGATTTTGTCCCAGCGCAGTACCATGGTGACGGTCACAAAGGCGGTGTAGACCAGCAGCAATACCAGCAGTTGGCCCGACAGGCCCAGGTCGGTAAAGGTGTGCACCGAGGTTTCGCCCAAAATGCCGCTGCGGGTGAGAAAGGTGCTGTAGAGCACCAGCAAAAAGGTGCTGATGATCATCAGCATGGTGAGCTTGAGGTAGGCTTTGGTCTTGCGATAGATAAGCATCGCGTGCAGCGAGGCCACGCCACAGAGCCAGGGCACGAGGGAGGAGTTCTCGACCGGGTCCCAGTTCCAGTAGCCGCCAAAATTGAGGGTCTCATAGGCCCAGTAGCCGCCCATGATGATGCCGATGCCGAGAATCATGACCGAAAAGGAGGTCCAGGGCAAGGCGGGCTTGATCCACTCGTGGTATTGGCCCCGGATCAGCCCCGCCATCACATAGGCAAAAGGAATGAGCGTAGCGGCAAACCCCAGGAAAAGCGTCGGCGGGTGGATAACCATCCAGTAGTTTTGCAGCA
>RFHL01000596.1 GCA_003696875.1 Bacteroidota bacterium
ACCTCTACATAGCCCTCCTCCGGTCGCAGCAGACCAGCCAACATCCTGAGTACCGAGGTCTTGCCCGCGCCCGAAGGACCCGTAAGGGCCAGAATCTCCCCCGGCCCGATCTCGGTCGAGAGATCCAAGCGGAAGGGGCCGGCACTGCCGGCCAGGGTGCGGATAAGGTGAAAGCGAATCATAGGGTGCGGGCTTGGCTGCGCCCCTGAAATACATAAACCAGAACCAGCAGGAGCAGAGAAAACATCAGCAAAATGATCGCGTAGCGATCGGCATAGCGGTATTGCATGGCCTCGACCTGATTGTATATTTCAATGGAAGCGACCCGGGTCTCACCGGGAATGTTGCCGCCGATCATGAGGATCACCCCAAACTCGCCCAGGGTATGGGCAAAGGTCATCACGATGCCGACGAGCACGGCCGCCCGGGCATTGGGCAAGAGCACCCGGCGAAAGGTCGTCCAGCGGGACTTGCCCAGCGTGTAAGCAGCCTCGGCATACACGGGCGGCAGGCCCTCCAGCGCCGAGAGGACCGGATTGACCATAAAGGGCAGGCTGAAGATCACCGAGCCCAACACCAGCCCCGGAAAACTAAAGGCCAGCGATTGGTCAAAGAGCGCAAAACTAAGCTCCCCCAGCCAGCTGTCCCGCTGAAAGGCCAGCAGCAGATAATAACCCAGCACCGTAGGGGGCAGCACCAGCGGCAGGCTCACCACGGCCTTGAGCAGCGACCGCAGCCGAAATTCGTAGCTATGCAGCACATAGACCAGCGGCAGGCCCAGGCCCAGGAGCAGGAGCGTCGTAAAAAAAGCGAGTTTGATGCTAAGCCAAAAAGGCAGCCAATCCATAAGATCACAGATCTGGTAAGTCAATCAGACGCCAGGCGGTCAATCAGGCGCTGCTTGAGTGCCTGCAGTTGGGGAGAAAGGCCTGTGGGATAGGTATCCGGTGCCTGCAGGCGCCGGTAGGGAGCCGGCAGCTGTGCCAGCTGTGCCTGGGCATGGGCCCGGATCTGGTGGATATCCCGTCCCAGATACACTAGTCTCCCCCGGTCAAAGACCGGCTGCAGGAGATCCTGCGCCTCGGTCCCCTCAAAAACCTGACTTGCCCCTCCAAAGGTTTCGAAGCGCAGACCTGGCGCTCCGTCTTCGAGGTTATAGATCATATCTCCCGCCATCATCCCGTCCCGGAAAAAGCGCCGCACCTGCAAAATCCCCGGATTGGAGACTTTGATAGGTTGTTCGGACAGTTTGAGCCGATACTGCCAGGCTTCCCCCGGAGCCCGGATCGCCGAGAGTTTGTATACGCCACCCAGCGCGGGCTGGTCATAGGCTGTCACCAGCCGGGTCCCCACGCCCCAAACGTTGATGCGGGCACCCTGGGCTTTGAGTTGGGTGATCTCATACTCATCGAGGTCGTTGCTCGCGACGATGGCAGCATCCTCCATCCCGGCTGCGTCCAGCAGCCGCCGGGCCTCGATGCTCAGCGCCGCCAGGTCGCCCGAGTCCAGCCGGATGCCCACCATACGGTGGCCTTTTTCGGCCAGCTCCTTTCCTACGGCGATGGCCTTTTTCACCCCCTCTATCGTATCGTAGGTATCCACCAAAAATACGCAGTTGTTGGGCATGGCCTCAGCATAGGCCCGAAAGGCGTCCTCCTCGCTGGAAAAGGTCATCACCCAGCTATGGGCGTGGGTCCCCCGCACCGGGATGCCGTAGCGCTTACCGGCCAGCACGTTGGAGGTGGCAGCGACGCCACCCACATAGGCCGCGCGGCTGGCAGCCATGGCCCCATCTTCGCCCTGGGCTCTCCGCAAGCCAAACTCCAACACCGGCTCTCCCTCGGTCGCCTGACAGATGCGCGCCGCCTTGGTAGCGATCAGGGTGTGAAAGTTGATCAAATTCAGCAGAGGCGTTTCCAGCAATTGGCACAGAATAATGGGGCCCTGAATCCGGAGCAGCGGCTCATGGGGAAAAACCACCGTCCCATCCGGGATGGCATGCAGGTCGCAGGTAAAGCGCAGGCCCTGCAGATAGCGGAGAAAGGGGGCTTCGAACAGGGGCCGCCCATCATTACCCGTCAGTCGGGACAGGTACTGGAGGTCATCGTCCTGGAAACGAAACTGTTGCAGGAATTCCATCACCAGCGGCAAGCCGCTGGCCAAGGCATAGCCCCCCCCAAAGGGGTTGCGCCGGTAGAACAGGTGAAAAACCGTTTCGTGTTCGGCCAGACCTTGCTGAAAATAGCCATTGGCCATCGTCAGTTGGTAGAGATCGGTGAGCAGGGCACGAGAGGAGGCCATAAGCAAAAGGGTAAGCAGGATGTTCCCGAAATAGAGGCAACATTCGGAAGACAAGGATCAAAGATGCCCGTAGACCCCCAGCCCAAAAAGGCTGAAGTCGTAGCGCACCGGGTCCTCCGGGCAAAAGGCCCGCAGGCACCCCGTGAGGGTCTGGGCGGCTTTCCAGTCGTTTTGTTTGCGGGTAAGCAAGCCCAGGGCCCGGGCCACGTTACCGGTATGTACGTCCAGAGGACATATGAGCTGGGCCGGCTGGATCCGGCTCCAGAGACCAAAATCCACGCCCCGGGCATCCTTGCGCACCATCCAGCGCAGAAACATGTTGATCCGCTTGGCCGAAGAGCCCCGGGCGGGATTGGCGAGGTGCTTGTGGGTACGGGCAGGGAAATCCGGATCAGAAGCCAGTACCTCCCGCGCATGCACGATGGCCACCCCCACATCCGGGCTCCCCGGGGGGAGCCCCTCGGCAAAGATGCCTTCGAGGGTGCCATATGTGGCATACACCCGGCGCAACGCCTTGATCAAAGCCAGGGCATCCTGCCCGTTGAAGGTGCGGTGCACAAAGCCTGCCAAGCGTGCCCAGTCCTCCTCACTGCCGTGGCAGACAAACTCGTAGGGGGCCATATCCATCGCCCGGACCAGGCGATGGGCGCTGGCCAGGATGCTGCTTCGCCTTCCCCAAGCAATCAGCGCCGTGAGAAAACCGGCAATCTCAATGTCTTCCCGCCGGGAAAACATATGCGGAATGGAAATCGGATCTTCCTCAATAAAGCCCGGCCGATTGTAGCGGTCGTGGCTGTCATCGAGGATCTGTTGCAGCGCTTCGCGCGAGAGCGCGACCGGAGCATCACTCATGGCTGAGGGGTCATATCACCTGGCGGAGGGCCAAAGCGGTGGGGCGAGTCCTCCACATGCAGGCGCATGGCCCGGCGAGCCAGATATACGCCCACCATCAGCGCCACAAAAGAAATCACGGTCAGGGAGGTATTGCCCAAAAACAGGAAGTAGTCGTACAATCCGTGAAAGATAATGGCCACCAGCAGGCCCTTGAGCCGGTCCAGCATGGGGCGGCGGGACCCAAACTTTGCCCGTCCTACAAAAAAGCCCATCATTGCCCCAAAGGAGGCGTGGGCCGGCACGGCCGTAAACATTCGAATCAGGCCCGTCCCCATCCCGCCATTCAGCACGTAGAGGATGTTTTCGATCGCGGCAAAGCCCAGGGAGACTGCCACCCCGTACATGATGCCGTCGTAGGGCTCGTCAAACTCCCGGTGTGGGTAGTTGTACCAGCGCAAAACCAGGTATTTCATCCCCTCCTCGGTCATCGCCACCACTATAAAGGAGTAAATCAGCAGGTCGGCCGGCGACGATGTCGCCGAGGTCCCTGTCACTTCCTGAAGCCATTGTCCCACCATAATGACGGGTACAGCGGTGAGGCCCCCGAACACGAAGGTGATCAGGAGGTACTTCAGGGGCTCGCGCTCATAGCGATCCTTGAGGTATACATACGTGAAAATGAAGGCAATCGGCGCCAGCGCCAGAGCCAACAACTCCAGGAGTTCCATGAAGGCAAGTTAGGTCATGACAGGGAGCTAGCCAAATGTAGATCCTTGCCCAAGGCGCTACCTTTTTCCGGGAAATTTGCGCTCCCCAGACTCATACCTTATTTTTCCATCATGGAAGGCATTCTCCTTTTTTTTGGCACGATCCTGCTGCTGATCCTTCTGCTCGCCCTGCGCTACCTGCAGGTGCGCAGCAGCCTGCGCAATGCCAAAGCCGGCAGCGTGCAACACAGCAGCCTGCGCCCTCCTCCCAAAGACACGACGGTCGACTTCTTGCCTGGCAGCCGGGCCGGGGCCGAGAGCTCCGTAGAGAAAATGAAGACCATCATGCAGGAGGGACTCCACGTCAAGCACATGGATGACCGGGGCAGGCGCCGCCGCCACCCTCTTGCCCTTACCGGCAAGCGCGACCTCATGCGCTCCTACATCGTCGATGCCATCCTGGACAAACCCAAATGGCGCGATCCCGGGCAAGGAATGTGGGAATAAGGATGTAACCGACCGCCGGTCGGGACGTATCAAAGAAGGGCCATATGACTATCAGCCCTTTGTGTGTCTTCATATTTCCATGTTGGTCCTTTTCTGCATTACCCCCTAAACCATGTCCCACATCACTGGAAAAGTCACTTACGTAGATATATCTGGCGGATTCTGGGGCATCGTCGGCGACGACGGCGCCAAGTGGCATCCCCAGAATGGCCTGCCCGCCTCCTTTCGCCAGGAAGGACTCCGGGTCCAGGCGAGCGGCAAGCCCGCCGTTGCAGCCTTTGGCATTTCCATGTGGGGCCAGCAAATGGACATCACCGATATCAAAAAGCTATAAGGGATGCAGCGGAATTCCTCCTCGCATCCCTTTTGGTTTTTTTGCCTCTCTGCCCGCATCTGCGCCTTTCGCCCAAGCTCCTTTTTCCGCTTTCCCATACGCTAAGAACCTATGCTTTCCAGCTCCCTTTCCAGCCACCTCCTCGGCATCCTCCTTGTGAGTGTTGCCTTCCTGGGTTTTGCCCGGGGCATCGTTCGCCGCGGCAAAGGCAGGTCCTTCAATCCCCTGCCCGTATTCATGCTGCTACTCGTGGCCCTCGCTTACCAGCTGTTTTATCCGGCCACGGGCATCCTGAGCCGCTTCGCCCACCTGATGGTGGACTTTGGGGCAGGTATGATCATCGGCGCCTTTTACCTGGCCGCCCACCGCGACCGTCCCAAGATGTTTTGGGTACCTGGCGCCCTCGGGCTGATTTTAGGGAGCTTCCTCTACGGCTTTTCCTTCCTCCTCAACATGGAGAGCCTGTGCAATCGCCCTGATACGGTTCAGCTGCTGGTAGAGCTGGGTCCCGATGACCATATTGATGAGCTGGCCCCCACCCTGAAAAAGTATGGTGCGGTCGCGGAAAAGGCCTTTCCCAACGTAGACCTCTCCGAGGACGAGGATCTCGCCCAGTACTACGTCGTCTTTGTTGACTCCACCAAGCGGATTCCCCTGGAGATAGAACTGAAAGGAGACCGGGAAAATGTAGATCAACTGGACCTGAACCGGCCATTGGAGCTGATCCGCCCGCTGGAAGCGGACGCTACCCGCCGCCCTCCCACCGAGTTTCTTGCCAACGATCCCTATCTCACCAACCAATGGTTTGCCTCGGCGCTGAACTACAATGGCGTCTATGAACTATTGCGGTCACATACCCCCAAGCAAAAGGTCAAACTGGCGATCGTAGACACGGGTGTGGACCAGGGGCACGAAGACCTGCAACCCGTCTATCGCCGCAGCGGCGGCGATGGCGATAAGGACCAGCACAGTCACGGCACCCACTGTGCCGGCCTCGCTGGTGCCGCCACCAACAATGGCAAGGGTGTAGGTTCCCTCAACTGGAACGGCGATTTCGTCCAAATCTCGGGCTATCCCGCCCTGGATGCCCAGGGCCGCGGTACCGACCGCCGGGTTGCCCAGGCCATCATCGACGCCGCCGAGGACGGCGCCCAAGTTATCTCCATGTCGCTCGGTGGCTTTTCGCCTTTCGGTGCGCCTAAGGCCCAGCGAGACGCCATCAAATACGCCCGCAAGCTGGGCGCTATCGTGGTGGTCGCCGCCGGTAACAGCAACGACGACGCCCGCAAATATTCTCCCGCCAACATCGACGGCGTGATCACCGTCGGCGCCGTGGATGAAAACCTCCGCAAGGCGTCTTTCTCCAACACCAATACCCGTCTGAAGCGACCCATTGCTGCCCCCGGCGTGAACATTCTTTCCTCCACACCCGGCAGCAAGTACCAGGCCTTCAATGGCACCTCCATGGCCACGCCGCTGGTGTCTGGCCTCGTGGGGATTCTCAAGGCCTATCGGCCTGATCTGACCACCGATCAGGTCTACGCCATCCTCAACGAAACCGGTACCCAGGCCCCCGACACCGACAAGGTCGGACGCGTCATCAACCCCTTGGGCGCGCTGCAGTCGGTGCTGAAATAGACGTTTTTTTCCGCTCGCACACGGGGCTGCCCTCTCAGAGGGTAGTCCCGTCTTTCATTTACAGCCCGCGCAGGCGGTGGGCCGCTGCCCGTAGGGTTTCGTCCTCTTTGGCAAAGCAGAAACGGACCACCCCGTGGTTGTCCCCACCTTCGTAGAAAGCCGATACAGGAATGCAGGCGACCCCCACTTCCTGCGTCAGCCAACGGGCAAAATCAGCCTCGGAACGATCGCTGATGCTCTCGTAGCGCATGAGCTGAAAATAGGTACCCTGGCTTGGCAAAGGCACAAAGCGACTGCCTGCCATCAGGTCCAGGAAAAGGTCCCGTTTGGCCTGGTAAAAGGCCGAAAGGCCCATGATTTTGTCCCAGTGCTCCCTCAGATAGATCGCGATCGCATGCTGTAGCGGCGTGGCTGTGGAGAAAGTCACAAACTGGTGAATCTTGCGAAATTCGACCATCAAGGCGGCTGGGGCGAGGCAGTAGCCCACTTTCCAGCCCGTGGCATGGAGTGTCTTGCCGAAGGACGAGACCACAAAGCTGCGAGCGGCCAGTTCTGGGCGGCGGCACAGACTCTGGTGCGCCTGCCCGTCAAAGACGATGTGTTCATACACTTCGTCCCCGATGAGCCAGACCGAGCGGTCGTCGCATAGCTCAGCCAGGACGTCGAGATCGGTGTCCTGCAGCAAGGTCCCGGTGGGGTTGTGGGGGGAATTGATCACGATGGCCCGCGTACGCGGGCTGAGGTGGGCCTGTACCCGATCCCAGTCGTAGGCATAACCCGGAAAGCGGAGGGGCAGCGGGACGGGGATGCCACCCGCCAGCCGGATGGCTGGCGCATATGCGTCGTAGGCTGGTTCGAAGAGGATTACTTCGTCACCGGGCTGTACCACGGTGTGGATCGCACAAAACAGGGCCTCGGTGGCCCCGGAGGTAATGGTCACCTCCGTATCGGGGTCATAGGTCGCCCCATAGCCCGCCCGGACGCGCTGGGCCACGACCTCCCTGAGGGCCGGCAGGCCCGGCATTGGAGCGTATTGGTTGTGACCAGAGGCCATCGCCCGGCTTACCGCCTCGGTCAGCGCCGGGTCACAGGCAAAATCGGGAAAGCCCTGAGATAGGTTGATGGCCCCAAACTCCCGGGCCATCGCCGACATCACCGTGAATATGGTCGTGCCTGTCTGAGGAAGTTTTGATGTAAGGGAGAAAGCTTCCTTCATGGATATTTTAGGCTTGGTTCGTATATTGGCCACATATTTTGGACCGAAAGTTCAACATTCCCAGGGAATAACAAAAAAGGATCCCCAATCCCAACCCCTGAAACACCTAATCCTTAACTCCTACCTAGCATGAGTCTGAAAGTAAGCCGCTTGTCTAAGCTTTCCGTTACTCATCGCCTTTCTTTTGCCCTTGTGATTCTAGCGCTTAGTGCCTGTAAGCCCGACGGATTCATCAATAAGGTCAAGTACGACGGCGAGAAGTACATCAACACCTGCGAAACCTTCACCAATGCCGTCAATCAGTTGTCTGAACGCAATAGCGGATCCAACATCCTGAGAGTCAGCCAGTACGACAACAGCGATTTCACCTACTTTTATCTGGAAGAAGGCCAATTCGAGATCAAGGGGGATACCCTCTACTTCCGTCTTGTCAAGGATCTGGAATACCCCCAGTACCTGGCCAAGGGCGTGGCCGTACACGTCAATGCCACCTACCAAGCCCTGCCCAACCTCCAAGGCCTCAGCAGCCCGGCCTCGGGTGACCTTGGCACCCTGGTCGTAGATGAAGCCTACTACCTCGCCAACCGCCGCCCTTTTTTCATGTATAAAATCCCTCTGGGGGGCCAGCAGTTGGAAGGGAAGCAGGTTTCGCTCTCCTTTGCCATCGCCAAGTATGACAAGAAAGGCGCGCTGAAAAACTACTACTGCGAAACCAACACCCAGCCCATCGGGGTGGTACAGCCTGCCTGCTGCGGTGCCCAACCCTGGCAACCCACGGCTTTGCAAACCATCGTCGACATGCCGGCCCTGGAGGTGGCCCCTGAGCGCTTCCTCTACGAAGGCTTCACGGGTACCGTAGATGTCATGTTCGATGAAGCCTCGGCCGATGTGGATGACGATTCCACCTTCTCGGTCGATGCCATTCAGATGTTTGTTGACAAATACAAGAAAGCCGACTACCTGCCCACCTACCTGAGCATGACGGGCTATGCTTCTCCCGGCGGCAGGGAGTCCTTTAACCAGACCTTGTCCGAAAAGCGAGCCGAAACCGTCAAGGCTGCGCTTGAAGCCCTGAACGAAGAGATCGCCAACCTGGAAGTGACAGCGGTGGGCAAAGGCGAAGACTGGGCCCGGGTGCGTCTGCTCACCCTGGTATCAAGCCTCAATGAAGATCAGCAAGCGGAGGTCCTGGCCATCGTCGATGACACCGCCCTCACCAATGACGAGAAGGAGGCCAAGCTCCGGAAAGTTGATTTTTGGGACACCCTGGTGGAGGAAGTCCTGATCAAGGCCCGCCACACCTTCACCTTCATGGACTTTGACTATGAAGGGGCGGTGAAAACCCTCAAGCGCTACACCGAGCGCCTGCCGCTGACTTCCAAGCAGTTGGAGACCCTGGCCACTGAGCCCATTGAGGCCAAACCCTACTCCGAAGGCATGAACCCCGCCGCCGGCCTGGCCCATCTCGATAGCATCCTCACCCAGACGGCTACGCCCAACCTCTACGCGATGCGGGCGACTTACTACCTGGCGCAGAACGATGTAACGAACGCGATCAGTGACCTGGAAAAAGCCAGCCGCTTCCGCGACGGCAAGGCTGGGGCCTACAACATGGCCATCACCGGCTATAAGGTCCTCTTTGCCGATAGCTATACCTTCGAGGAGAAAAAAGCCCTCTACGAGGAGCTGAATCAAGCCACCGCCCAGGACCAAACCAACCGGCCGTTGTTCTTTAACCGTGCCATCGTGATGGAACGCCTTGGTCTGACGAGCAAAGCCCTCACCGAGTACCAGAATCTGCTCGAAGGCTACGAAGCCACTGCCGCCCAACTCAACAACCGGGGCGTGGCCCGGATGAAAGCCTACCGGATAACGGAAGCCATGGCCGACTTCAACGCCGCCCTCGCCAGCGATGCCGAGCTGGCCGAGGCCTACTTCAATCTGGCCGTAGCCAGTGCCTACCAGGGCCTCACCCGCCAGACCTTGGAGTATCTCGATAAGGCCGTTGCCCGCAACACGGATTACAAAGGCATGATCTTCAACAATCCCGCCTTCTCGGTGATGTCGGAAGATCCCCGTTTCGACAAGTATCGCGACTAAGTCCCTCGGACCACACCAAAAGGGCGCGCCAGAATCTTCTGGCGCGCCCTTTTGGTTTTTTATCCGTTGCCTTTCAATCGCTTTCAGGCTCAAACTCTTCGCCCCAGACCTCAATTTCTTCCCCTTGGTAATCCGCTTCCTCATAGACCGGCTCCTGGTCTTGGGAGAGTCTCACATTACCAAAGCGGTTGCGGATGCGGATATTGACCGGGGCGGTGGCGGTGCGGCTCATCGCCGAGGGGGCAAGGCGATAAAAGCGCTCATTGCGATTGTCACCGACCTCTGCTTCGAGCGAACCCGCCACCCCTTCTGTGTGCAACTCACCATGCTTGAGGCTGGCGTCCAGCTCAAAGGCCGTTTCCGGAGCCAGGCCTACACGAAAGCCCGTCGCGGTTCCCTGAAGGTCCACCTGACGCGCCCGGGGCGCGATTTCTCCGATCTCCAAAGCAGGTGCGTAGCTACCGGTGAGGACAACTTCGTCGTATAGCTGCGCCACGGTCACCTGGGTGGCACTATACTCACCCAGGAGCCGACCCACGGAGCCGATGCGAACCTCGCCCAGATGGCAGACCAGATCCAGCTCAGCCACACTGTCCAAGGCCACCTTAGCAGCCTGTCCACGTAGATACAGCGTCCCGGCGGTCTGAATCTCCAATCCCGAAGCGGACAGATCCAGGTCGCCGCCTTGGAGATACAAGACCTCTCCTTCGGCAAAGGCCAACTTGATCCGGTTGCCCGCTCCTTCGAGCTTGCCTGAGGTCAGGCTGCCGTAGCGCAAGTCCAGGTCCACATTGGCGGTACGCCCCTGAAGGAAAATGTGGCCATGCCGCTGCGTCAGCGCCAGCGGATGTGAAGCCGGCAGGTACAGCCGATATACCACCTCAATCTGGTCATTGACCCAGGCGGCGCTGGCATCACGGATCTCGGTTTCCCACTGGATATTGGTCCCAAAGGTGCGCTCGCGCACGTCGATCTGGTCCAGGCGGGCCTGGGCCTTTTCCTCTGTAGTCCCCCAAGCGGTGAGGCTTACTTCCAGAAAAACCGCCGTATTGTCCCGGGTATAGACGTGAATGGCACCATGCTGATTCTGAATCTCCAGCATGGTGGCAGGGTCCACCTCGTAGGAACGGGTTAGGGTCTGGGTCGCCGCGATGGGCTCCGGGCTCGCCACCAGGCGAGCGCTCCACAGACCTAGCAAAGCGATAAAAAGAAGTCGATTCATATTGAAAGACGAAAAAGCACAGGCGGCAAATATACTCGTCAAGAGCAGGAGAAATCCTGAAAAAAAGGGGGTAATAAGACAGGGGTTCGCAGTCCCGCCAGATCAACTGGCGACTCGCAGTCCTTCGAAGGCAAAGGGCATCTCATACTGGGCCGGCAACTGGTCGCAAAGGAGCTCCCGCAGCTTGCGGCGGGCGCGGCTATACTGGGACTTAGAGGTTGCCTCGCTGATGTTCAGGATATGGCCAATTTCCTTGTGGTCATAGCCCTCCAGCAGATACAGACAAAAAACCTGCTGATAGCCTTCTGGCAAGGATTCGATGGCCTCCTGGATCTCCGCCATGGTCCAGGGCAGGGC
>RFHL01000597.1 GCA_003696875.1 Bacteroidota bacterium
GCGCCCCACCCCCCGCTGGTAGGTGCCCACCCAGACCCGCTGGCTGTCGGTGGGATCCCTGAGCAAAGACAGGGCTATGCCCGGGGACAGGTCTTGTACCTTCCCATTCGTCTGCCAGGCCCGAACCCCCTTGGCTCCGGCAATCAGGACTTCGTGGGGCCGGGGACTGGGCAGCAAGGCCCAGATCGCTTCACTTAGCTCGGGCACCGGAACAAAGCCTGCATCGGTCCCAACGAATAGCCCCTGACTGGTGCCAACAAGCATGCGGCCTTCATACTCGATGATGGCCCGGATCTTGCCTAGCGGCCCATTTTCTCCTTGCCAGTGCAACATCGGCAGTACGCGCTCCATGCGGGTAAGCCCTAGTTCTGTACCGGCCCACAGCCCCCCTTCCCGGTCTTCCATCAGGCAGAGGACCCGATCATCGGTCAGGCCGTTGGCCTGGTGCAGGTAGCTCAGCCTGGCCGAATCCGGATGCCAAAGGGCGACGCCGCCGCCGCGGCTGCCGAAGGCAAACGTACCATCCTCAAGCCGCAGGGTCTGGGAAACCGGAAAGGCGGCCAGAAAGGCCAGGAGTTCATCAGGGACAGATAGGGCTGGCACAGGCAGCAGGCGTCCCGCAGAGTCAGGCCGGACCCAGGTAGCGCCTTCCCGCTTGCTAACGATGAGCATCTCTCCCGAAGGCCGGGTCAGAATCCCATAAACGGGCGTGCCCTGAAAGTGGGTCCCTCCGGGAATCGGACTGAGCTGACGTCCTTCCAGCCGCTGGAGACCCGCTTCCATATGCGACACCCACACCTCCTGCCCAACCTCAAACAGCCGGAAAACGCCACCGCCCTGGTCCAGGCGGTATACAGAATCCCGGTCATAAAACAGGAGGGCATCTGTCCCCATAAAATAAACTCCTTCGGGGCGGACCATCAGCTGCCAGATGTCCCGAAAGGTGCGGGCATTGGGATCCAGGCGGTCCAGCAAGGAGTGGTAGTGCTCTACGCCCCGGCTATCGGGGGCTATGTACC
>RFHL01000598.1 GCA_003696875.1 Bacteroidota bacterium
GCTCACCCCCTGATTGAAGCGCCCGGCCAGAAACTGGTTGGTCGTATAGATGCCCTTTTGCAGAAAGAGCGGTAGGAAAAAGCGCGCCACCACGATCAGCGTAATCGCCGCCATCCACTCATAAGCCGCGATTCCCAGGCCCAGGGCGTAGCCCGAGCCCGACATCCCGATAAAGTGCTCGGCCGAGATGTTGGCCGCGATGAGCGAGGCCCCGATGGCCCACCAGGTCAGGTTGCGACCCGCGAGGAAGTAGTCCTCGCCCGAGCGCTCCTTCCCCTTCGTGCCCCGGGACAGATACAGCCCCACCGACACGATGATGACCACATACACCGCAAAGATGATGTAGTCCAGCGTTTCAAATCCAGAATTCATACGGCTAAGGGTAAGTTAGTTCAATAGACTTGCACGATTTCGTAACCATAGAGACCCCAGTCCCTTCGAAATCCCGGACAAGGTAGGCGATGAACTTCATTTTCCCAAAGCAAAGGATGGCGCTGCGGCAGGGGCGAGCCAGGGCTCGCTCCTGCCGCCGGTCCCTTCCGGGCTTCCCGCAAGGCGGGACTCGGTCCTCCGTTCCACTCCGGACCAGGCCCTCCAGGCACCTAGCGCCCCACCCGGCCCCCGCACGCAAGTCAGGAAAAGATGAGGGGGGCCCTCGCCCCTACGATCTTCAGTTATGCTGAGTGCCACGAAGCATCTCATGGCAGGTCCCGCCGCAGGTCCCCATTTTTTCAACTACAAAAACATGCATATTCCCACTCCCCGCTCCCCGACCCCCAATCAACTCCCTTACTATCAATTACTTACCAATCCACTCATCCCTATACCCCCCGCTTTTGCACCGACTTGTAGTCAGCTTTGCCCCCACCCCGCCCGCAAGCGGGCGGTCTCCCTCTCCAGCCACTGCTGCGTAGCCTGCCGCAGGGCCTCAGGGTCGCTGCCCCGCAGCGGCGGGCCAAAGTGGATGCGCGCCGCCTGCCGGCGCCGGCCATAGGTCCGCAGAAAATGCGACAGGAAGGTGTCCTGCCCCACCCAGGCGATGTCGCGGTTTTCGTACTCCAAGGCGACCGGATAGACCGGCAGCCCCCGGGCCACCGCTTCCTGAAACATGCCCGGCCGCAAGTCTCCGATAGCGGGCGCCGCCACGGTCGTCCCCTCGGTAAAGACCACCATGCTGTTACCCTCAGCGAGGCGCGCCATCACGGCGGCGCGGGTGGCGCGCCGGCTGTCCTTGACCGCCCGCTGCACCATAACCGTCTGCACGGCCCGGGTCCCCGGGCCGATGAGGGGCCATCTGCCTACCTCGCTCTTGGCCACAAAGCTCACCGGCAGGCTGGGCGGGAACAGGATCACATCCAGGTAGGAGCGATGGTTGGGCAGCAGCAGGCTGCCCCGGGGTGGCAGGTCCCCGGTCGTGGCGACCTGCAGCCCCAGCAGGCGCTGCATATGCCGGGCCCATCGGGACAGGGGTAGCACCCAGGCGTCCGGGGCCTGCGGGTGGCGGGCACGCCGCCACAGGACCCATCCCAGATAGCCAAAACTGAGGAATAGAAAGGCTACCAGCCGGTAGTACGCACGCAGGGAGGTAAACATGAGGGATCAGCCTAGAGCAGTTGGACATCTGTCCAATACATCCAATCAAGCGGGGAGGCCCTGCACAGCATCTTGCCGGAAGGGCGAGCCCTACATCTCTACCTCAGCGTTCCAAAAATGCGAAATATTCTGTTTATTCGCTAAGCCGGCCCAGCCCGGCGGCAGGCGCCTGCCCGCCTCCCCAAACTCTCGCTTCTGACTCCTCGCTTCTGACGTCTCATATAAACCATTCTTACCCATGGACATACTGCTACGCGTACGCCTCTCGGCGATGATGTTTATCAACTACTTTATCTGGGGGGCCTGGTACGTGACCATCGGCACCTACATGGGAACCGAGCTCCGCTTCAGCGGGGTGCAGATTGGCGCGATCTACGCCACCAATGCCATCGCGGCCATCCTCTCGCCCTTTTTTGTGGGGATGATCGCCGACCGCTTTTTCCCCTCGGAGCGGGTACTGGGCGTGCTGCACCTGCTGGGAGCACTCTGCATGTTTGGGGCGACGCAGACGGCCGATTATAGCCTCTTCTACCTCTGCATCCTGGGCTATAACCTGGTCTTTATGCCCACCATTGCCCTCACCAATTCCCTTTCCTTCCAACAGATGGAAAACCCCGAGCAGCAGTTTCCGCTGATCCGGGTATTTGGTACGCTGGGCTGGATCGTAGTGGGCCTGGCCATCATCGGGCCGCTGGAGTGGGACCCTACGGTCTACCCCCTGCAACTCGCCGCCGGTGCCTCCATCCTGATGGGGCTCTACAGCTTTACCCTCCCCCACACCCCGCCCAAGGCCAAGGGCGAGAAGGTGAGCGTACGTGAGATCCTCGGGCTGGATGCCCTCGCCCTCATGAAGGACCGCAGCTTTGCTACGGTGGTGATCGCCTCGGTGCTCATCTGCATCCCGCTGGCCTTCTATTACTCCTTTGCCAATCCTTTCCTGAACGAGATCGGCTTTCCCAATGCGGCGGGCCGCATGACCCTGGGCCAAATCTCCGAGGCCGTCTTTCTGGTGATCATGCCTTTCTTTTTCCGCCGGCTGGGCGTGCGCTGGATGCTCACCATCGGCATGGGTGCCTGGGCGCTGCGCTATCTCCTCTTCGGCTTTGGCGATATAAGCGGCGCCGAATGGATGCTTTGGGGCGGCATCGTGCTGCACGGCATCTGCTATGACTTCTTCTTTGTTACCGGGCAGATCTACGTCGATGGCGCAGCCCCCTCCCATCTGAAAAGCTCGGCCCAAGGGCTCATCACCCTGGCCACCTATGGCCTGGGGATGTTCATCGGCTCCTTCGCCTCCGGCGCCGTGGTCGATGCCTACGTGCAGGGCGAGGGCCACGACTGGCAGATGATCTGGGGCATCCCGGCCGCCTTTGCGGTCGTTGTCCTCGTGATCTTCCTGCTCGCCTTCCGCGAGCGGCGCCAAGCGCCGGTGTAAGCAGATATGAAGAGGCGAGACGGGAGGAAAACAAGATCTCTCCGTCTCGCCTCTCGCCTCTACCCTTGCAGGGCCTGCCCGATATCCCAAAGCAGGTCGTCGATGTGCTCGACGCCGACGGATAGGCGAATGAGGTTGTCCGTGACGCCGTAGGATAGGCGCTCCTCGGGATGGACGCCCGCATGCGTCATGGTGGCCGGATGCTCGGCCAGGGACTCGGTGCTGCCCAGGCTCACGGCGAGTTTGATCATCTTGAGCCGGTTGAGGAAGGCAAAGGCTTCCTTTTCCCCGCCCCGGATCTCGAAAGAGACCATGGCCCCTGGCGCGAGGCACTGTGCCTCGTAGATCGCCTGCTGCTGCGGGTCGCTGCCGTCAATCAATCCCAGGTAGTGCACCGAAGCCACCCGGGGATGCCGCGCCAGAAAGGCCGCCACCTGCCGGGCGTTTTCCACCTGCCGGCTCATCCGGAGCTTAAGCGTCTCCAGGCTGCGCAGGAGCAGCCAGCCGGTCCAGGGACCGGCCATGTTGCCCAGGAAGGTCCGCAGGTCCTTGATGGCCTTGATATCAGCGGCACTGCCGAGGCAGGCCCCGGCGATCACGTCGCTGTGGCCGCCGATGTACTTGGTGGCCGAGTACAGGACCAGGTCGGCCCCGTGCTGCAAAGGGTGCTGCCAGACCGGGCCCAGATAGGTATTGTCGACCGCGACGCGGGGGCGTCGCTCGGGGGTGGCGTAGGCATCGGCCAGCGCGCGCAGGCGCGCGATGTCGATGAGGGCATTGGTCGGGTTGGCAGGGGTTTCCAGGTAGATCATTCCCAGGCGGTGTGCCTGCGGATGGGCCGCCAGTTGGCGCTCCAGGGTGCCATCGAGTTCCTCGCCGGGCCGGAAGCCCAGCACCTGTATGCCAAAGCGGGTGAGCACATGCTTGATGAAGTGATCGGTGCCGCCGTAGACGGGATTGCTGAAGACGAGTAGATCGCCCGGGTCCAGAAAGGTCATGAGCGCCGTGGATATGGCCGACATGCCACTCTCGAAGACGGCGGCGGCCTCAGCTCCGTCCCAGAGGGTAAGACGGTTTTCGAGGATCTCCAGATCGGGATTGTTGAGCCGGCTGTAGATGAGGCCGAGCTCTTCCTGCTCGGTCTGTTCTCGTAAGCCATAGGCAAGCTCAAAAAAGGCTTTGCCTTCCTCGGCAGAACGAAACACAAAGGTAGAAGTCTGGAAAATGGGGCACTTGACGGCGCCCTCGGAGAGCTCGGGCTTGTAGCCGTAGGACATCATGAGGCTCTCGGGCTGCAAGCGGCGGTCATTTTGGTCGGCCATGGTAGCGGTATTGCGATGATCGGCACAGAGAAGATCGCGCCGGCCAGGGGCCGGCGGGCAAACCGCGATGAGGATAATATACGGATTTTGGGGGAATCCGGGAGAGGGAATGACGCCTCCTGACGCCTTGATCGAGGCACCAGTAAAGATTCGCCCTCTAACGATGTTAGAATATTTTTCATTCAAAAAAAAGAGGCGATGGCTGCGCGCGGCGTGAGGGATGCGCAGGGGCAGTCGCCAGCGAAGCGCCGCGACCGCAACGAAGTGGAGCCCGGAGCAGCCCGACCCTGGCCCGGGCTTGCCCGGGGCAGGGGCACGCCCTCCTACTCTCCTTGCTCCTAGCGAAAACGCCCGGACCAGTGGCCCGTCAGGCGAAACACCTGGGCCTCAGGCCGGATGTCGACAGGCGTCAGATCGCGGGGCGTGAGCCCGGGGGGTAGCCAGAGTTCGGCGCTGAGGCCGGGGGGCAGGTCAAGGGTCAGGGTCTGGCCCACCGCTTCGAAACCGATGGGTCCCAGAGGGGTATGGCAGCTGAGGCGCAGGCCCGGGAGATCGGCCAACTGAGGCCGGATGCGTACCTCGCGGCCACCCGGAGCCAGCATCTCAATACCGGCCAGGCCCATGACGGCCAGGTAGAGCGGAGCCACCCCGGCATGGCTCCATTGGCTGCGACCGTCAGGCTGCATGTCCCAGTCTTCGCCTAGGGTATTGTTCTGGACTACGGTATTGAGGGGGGCCCAGCGCTCGCGCAGCTCGCGCACGACCACATCGGCCCGGCCATGGCGGGCCAGGGCCCGCAGCCGCCAGCCTTCGTTGGGCAGGAAGGCCGGCGCAACGGCCGGAGGCATGCGCACCAGCAGGTCCAGGCTGGGGGCGACCTCCCCTCCGGGACAAAGGTCGTGGAGCAGGGCCATGCTCAGGGAACGGTAATCGTAGCGGGGTGCTTCGCCTGTGGCTAGCTGAGGGCGGTTGCAGACAAAGGTGTGCCCATCCCAGTAGGTTTGCTGAGTCGCGCGCAGGAGTTGATCCCCCCTGCGGCGCACCCGCTGAGCCAGGTCGGCCCGGCCCATGGCCTGGCACAACTCTGGCAGGGGCGTCCGCATCATGGCCGCTACATAGAGGTTGAAGGCACAGTGCTTATCTGACTGACGCTCAAAGTAGTTATCGATCCAAACGACGGGTATACCCAGGTCTTCCACGGGCAGCAGGCCTCCCGGCGGCCGCAGCGCAAGGAGGTAATTGTAAAAACGCAGCAGGCGGGGAAATACCTCAGTGAGGTCAGCCGTCCGGCCGCTGTAGCGGTAATGGTACCAGCTGTCGAAGGTAAAGCCTACGCCGTGATCCAGGAGGGGACCCCAGGGTGTGAGTTCGAGCTGGCGCTGGGCCAGCCGGGCCAGCCGGTCATAAGCGGGCCAGGTATCGAGGAAGAACCCTTCGCGGGTAAGGCCCTGGCTGTAGGTGGCCAGATAGCGGGCGGGCAGGTCGTACTCGCCCCTCAGGGTATAGAGGGCGTGCAACTGATGCCCCACGTCGCCGCTGTACTGCTGCCGCTCGCGGCCCATGCCGTCGACCAGGGTCTCCTGGGCGCAGTTGTCGAGGGTATTGAGGCTGGCGCCAATGAGTCGCTGCAGGTCAGGCGCCCCCTGAAACGCAACCCGGGCCTCCTGGCGCCAGGGATAGACCCGGCGGCGCACCCCCAACCCACGCACCCGCACCGGCCCCTCGCCGGGGTGGATGTGCAGCTGCAACCAACGCAGGCTCTCGAAGTCAAAGGCCTCGAAGCGGTTCCAGCCCTCACGACAGATCCAGCGGCTCCAGGCGTTGAAGTGGGTATTGATAAGGGCCGGCCGGCTAGCGTCGTGGGCCTCATGGGTGAGCAGCTCGACGGTGGTGCCGACCGGCGCTTCGATCTCAAAGTATGGCCAACCCACGACCTGCTCATGCAGGTCGAAGGTAAGGACCGCGGCTTGCCCGGCCGGCCGGCTGACTTGCCAGCCATCTGCGGCGGGAGTAGCCACCGGCGCGCGCACCACCTGGTAGGCATCGGGGACCAGCAGGGCAAAGTAGGCCTCTGGGGGGTGCTGCCATTGCAGGGCATAGGCATCCACCATGCCGCGGACGTCGACCCCTTCCTCGTGCAGCATCGGAATCCGTCGTGGCAGGAGGCGGGTACCAGCCCCCGCACTCACATCACCCGCATAGTCGGGGTAGTCGGTCGCAATCGCAGGCTGATCGGCCCGCCCCGTCAGCAATTGGGCCGGCAACCAGTCCGCCCCGGCCACATAGCCTGGCTCCAGCCAGCCCTCCGGATACAGACGGGCATCAAACTCCTCCTGCAAAGCGCGCAGATACCAGCGCTTGTACTGGCCTGCAGGCCAGCTACGGGCCCAGTGGGCCCGCCAGTCGGCATCGCTCACCAGCCGGCGGGACGCCCCGCCTGGCAGGGTCAGCTCCAGCGAAAAGAGGAAGCCCGGCTTGCCAGTGGGCCAGGTCCCGTCGCCATGGCCGTAGTAGAGGACCTCCACGCCCAGGACATTGGGACCGGCACGCAGATAGCCCGCCAGATCCAGGGGGTCGGCTTCGGCAAAGCGAGGATCGGCCGGGGCCGGACCCCACTGCACCCGCTGGCCATTGACCCAGAGCCGATAGCGGCTGTCGCCCAGTATCCAGCCCCGGGCCTCGGTGGGACGGGTGGGCAAGTCGATCTCCCGGCGGAGGAGAATGAAGGTGTTGGCCAGGGTGCGGCCGGAGGGGTACCAGATCCAGCGGGCAGGAGTGAGGTCCAGCGCCTCGGGCGCGGGAACATCCAGGTCGGGCAGGGTCTCGGCGGACGCACCCGTGTGGCCGGGCAGGAGGAGGCCGGCACCGGCCAATAGGTTGCTTTGCAAAAAGCGACGACGGGAGGGCATGGGATAGGGATTAATCGAGTGCGGAAGGGGCCGCCGCTGACGGCCCCTGTCAAATGATACGCGTCATTCCTCCCAAAACCCTCCTGCCCTACCCTGCCGGAAACAGCTCCTCCCAATGGCCCCGGCCCTGCTCGGTGAGATACGGAAAGAAAATGCCCAGCATGCTTTCCAGCGGAGCGGCGAGCTGCTCCGGGCCTATTGGCTCGCCAAAAACCGCCGCCGCGGGCAACCAGA
>RFHL01000599.1 GCA_003696875.1 Bacteroidota bacterium
CAATGATTTACGGGGCGTTTCCTTTTTAGGTCGAGTTATAGCTCGAGTAAAATGGGGTCGCTTGCCGGGTTTCTTTTCCGGGCTTTCACCCAGGTTTTGGCGGGTTGTTTCCCTTGCAAGGGAAACGGGGCTGTGGCGGAAGGGTTCCCAACGCATCACGCATCACCGTCAACACAAAACCCCAACACCTCCGCAATCACCTTATCCTGCTCCGCCTCCGTCAGGTCCGGGTAGAGCGGCAGGCTTAGTGCCTGCTCGGCAAAGGCCTCCGTCTCCGGTAGGTCCCCTTCCCGCCAGCCTTGCTGTCGGTACCAGGGCTGCAAGTGGGCCGGATTGTAGTGCAATTGGGCAAAAATTTCCTGCGCTCGCAGATGCTCGTACAGTCCCGCCCGGTCCGCTATGCGGACCACGTAGAGATGATAGGCATGGGCTTGGTCACCAGCTGGGCGGATAATCTGCACCGGGCTATCAGAAAAAGCCGCATCATAGCGGGCCGCCAGGGCCCGCCGGCGGGCCAGATTTTCCTCGGCCCGGCTCAGCTGTGAGCGGCCCAGGGCCGCGTGGATGGCGCTGAGGCGGTAATTGTAGCCCAAAGCCTGCATCTCGTAGTACCAGCCTCCCGGCTCCGTGCCACCATGTTGGAAGCGGTCCCGCTCCCGGGTGATGCCATGATTTCGCAGGTCGAGCAACGTCCGGTACAGCCCCTCATCCTGCGTGGTGATCATGCCCCCTTCGCCCGTCGCGATGTGCTTGACCGGATGAAAGGAAAAAATCGCCAGCTCGGCATAGTCCCCGCTGCCGCAGCGCGACCATGTACCCGCTGCGCTCCGGAAAGCCCCGCCAGGGGCATGGCAACTATCCTCCAGCAGCCACAGGCCAAATTCATCTGCCAGGGCCCGCCAGGCAGCCATATCCACCGGCAAGCCCGCATAGTCCACCGGGATGATCCCCCGATAGGTTCCCGCCGGCGCGGCTTCGAGTTTGGTCCGCGCCGCCGCCAGCGACATCAGGCCCGTATCCGGATCGATGTCCACAAAATCCACCTTCCCGCCCGCATAGGCCACGCAATTGGCCGAGGCGACAAAAGTCAGCGCAGGCACCAGTACCTGTGGGCCCGGCTGTACGCCCAGTGCCAGAGCACTGAGGTGGAGGGCGGCCGTTCCGCTCGATACCGCCACCGCATAGCGCGCGCCTACATAGGCCGCAAATTCCGCCTCAAAGGCCGGTAGTTCCGGCCCCTGTGTCCAGTAATCTGCCCGCAGTACGCGCGTAACGGCTTCGATATCAGCTTCGGTAACTTGTTGTTTTCCGTAGGGAATAGGCATGGAGAGAGGATTAGAAACGAGAAGCGAGACCGGCGCGGTGACGCCCCTGCGAGAATGGCATTTCCCCCAAGCGCCTCCGGCCCTCGGCCCTGCGGGTTGTTTCCTTTGGAAGGGAAACGGGGTAGCGGCGGAAGGGTACATCAGAGGATTAGAAACGAGAAGCGAGACCGGCGCGGTGACGCGCCTGCGAGAGGCTGGTATTTGGGATATTCTTACAGCGGAAGGGTCCCCCTTGGCAAGCGAGGCGGTCATAACCCCAAAATGATCAGGAACCCGGAACAAGGAACAAGGAACCCGGAACATCGAACTACGAACTACGAACGACCCCCCCCTCCAGCACATACTGATCCCCACGCTCCGGGCAGGTCGCCCGGCCCG
>RFHL01000600.1 GCA_003696875.1 Bacteroidota bacterium
CGATAGAATTGCTCTGGCAAATAGAAGCAAAGAGTCACCGGATAGGTCGGATTCAGGGGGATGCTTCCGATGGAGGGCGCTTTAAAGCAATCGTAGAAGCGTTCTATGGCTGGAAGGTAGAAACCATCCAGAAGCCCCCGAGTAAGAAGGGATTTGTCCCACAAAAAGGGCGCTGGCAGATAGAGCGATCTTTTGGTTGGCTCCACTTCTTTAGAAGATTGGCAAAGGATTATGAGAAAACCACCGCCTCGGCTGAGGCATTCATTCAAATCGCTTTCATTAATGTGATGTTAGCCCGTATCGCCTGAGAACCGGCCCAGACATGGTCTAAGCGAAGAGGACAGGATGAAGCGGATGCAAGCGGATCAGGTTGGCCAAGACATCCTTTTCACCCCCTAAATTGAATTTCAGGACACAGAATTCATCCTGTTAATCCCGTCGAAAACCACTTGCCAACAAGAAGAGAATGCAAGCGGATTAGCGCCCTGCCAGCTTTTATCCAGTCTCTACCCTAATTCGCCGGGACGAGCTCCCAATCGTAGGTCACCCCATTGTCTTCGACATAGAGCCACATCTCATCGCGCAGCAGGCGCTGGATGTCATAAGCCACGGCGCGGCCGTTGAAGATCAACTGCAGCTTGGTCTGCTTGCGGACCAGGTTCCAGGTGCCGGTGCGGCAGCCCTCACCCGTTTTGGCACAAATGCGTACTGTCTGGTCAGCGGCGAGCTCCATGGTGGAGTCGGCCCGGGCGCCGGTGTTATTGGCCCCATCTTCCAGGGCATAGCTCCAGGTCCAGGTGTTCAGTACGCGTTGGCGAATGGGCCAAATGGAGTACTGGGGGCCTTCGGGGTACTCGACGCAGCCTGATCCTGAAAAGAGGAGCAGAAACAAGGCAAAAAAAGCAAACGGATTCCTTTCGATCTTCATGGTGTGGGGGTTCGGGAGGTAGGCCTATTCGTTGAAAAATTCAAAACGAATGGTGGTACCTTCCTGCCGAAGCCACAACTCATCCTGCGTCAGACGGCGGATCTCCCAGCGCTCGTTGACCTCTTCATTGTAGAGGATGCTGGAGTTGTAGGGGTCGCGGAAGGTGTAGGTATAAAACAGCTCTACCTGGGTTTCGTCCTCGATGAAGGTCCACTCGCCCTCGGCAACGATGTTGACGATGGTATCCTGCGAGAAGGGTGGGAGGGAAATCAGAAAGTCGGTCTCCAGCCGCCGGAAGCTGCCGTCTTCCTCAAATTCAAAAAATTCGCCTTCAAACTGGTCGGTGATATCGACGCCATCCTGATTCGCGGCTTTGATGTCCCAGGTGGTGGAGATGCGGCTGGTCGCCGAGCGAAAGCTGGCCCCGGGGCCATCGGGGTACTTGTTGCAGCCGGTCTGGAAGGCAAACAGGGCGATAGCCAACAGGGGGAGATACAGGAGCGAATGCTTCATCTTTGCTAGAATTTGGACAAAAGTAAACATTCGGACCTGTTTTTCACAATGAAAAAAAATGCCTCTATCTTCGCAGCATGGACCTAAAACAACGCATTCAGGACATGGCGGCGACCCTCCACCCCGAGGTGGTGGGCTGGCGCCGGCATCTTCATTCCCACCCGGAATTGTCGTTTGAGGAGCGGGAAACGGCCGCCTATGTGCAGGCCCAGCTCGAAGCCCTGGGTCTGGAAGTCCAGACCGGCATAGGAGGGCATGGCCTGGTGGCCCTGCTTCGCGGTACCGCCGGTCCGTCGGACCGGGTGCTGGCCCTGCGCGCCGATATGGACGCGCTGCCCATCACCGAGGCCAATGAAGTCCCCTACTGCTCCCAGAATCCGGGCGTGATGCACGCCTGCGGCCACGATGCCCATACGGCCTCCCTGCTGGGCACGGTTCGCATCCTGAGTGACCTGCGGGATCAGTTTGCTGGGACGGTCAAGTTCCTCTTCCAGCCCGCCGAGGAACGGCTACCGGGTGGGGCTTCGCTCATGATCCAGGACGGGGCCCTACAGGCACCTGAGGTTGAGGCCATCCTGGGACAGCATGTACAGCCCTACCTGGATGCCGGCAAGATCGGGGTTCGCTCGGGCATGTATATGGCCTCGGCCGATGAGATTCACCTGCGGGTGATCGGCAAGGGGGGCCACGCCGCGCACCCGGCCCACTTCATCGACCCGGTGATGATCACCGCCCAGATGCTGGTCTCCCTGCAGCAGGTCATCAGCCGCAGCGATCCCCGCATCCCGGCCATCCTTTCCTTCGGGCGGGTGGAGGCCCTGGGCGCCACCAACATCATCCCCGAGGAGGTCAAGGTGGCCGGCACCCTGCGCTGCCTGGACGAAACCAAGCGCCACGCGGCGCTGGAGCAGATCCGACGCATCGTACACCAGGTGGCCGAGATGTATGGCGGCCGCGCCGAGCTGGACCTCAAGCTGGGCTATCCGGTCCTGCACAATGACGAGGCCCTCACCGCCCGCAGCCGCGCCCGCATTGCCGACTACGTCGGCGAGGAAAACGTGGTCGACCTTGACATCTGGATGGCGGCTGAGGACTTTGCCTGGTACACCCAGGAAATCCCGGGCTGCTTTTACCGCCTCGGTACCCGCAACGAAGCCCGTGGCATCATCCACGGCTTGCACACCCCGCGATTCGACATCGACGAGGATGCCCTTGCCCTCTCGACCGGCCTGATGGCCTGGCTGGCCATCCAGGAGTTGCAGGGCGCGTAGCAGCTTATTCGATCTGAATGCGAAGGCTTCCCCAATGGGTATGTCCCTGGACGTGCAGGACATACAGCCCGCGGGGAAGGGCGCGCAGGTCTATTCGCAGCGGACCGGCGGGAATGTGCTTCTGTTCAAAGACCGTCCGGCCGGAGAGGTCGCTCAGCGATAAGCGAAGCAGTGGTTGGTGGGGATCCAAGTTCAGGAAGTCCCGGGTTGGATTGGGCCATGCCTTCAGGGCAAAGGCTAGGGGTGGGTCCTGCCGGGTCAGCAGGCCCCCCATCCCGACCGCCGTGCCCGAGGCGCGGCGGGCCAGCGCAAAAGGAATATCCGCCTGCAACTTGGGATAGGGCCGCCGGGCCAGATCATCGGTGATAGCGATGGAGATATCGGCCAGGCGGCCGCTGCCGTACAGGGCCTGATGATCGGTGCGGCTCTGGGCCAGATAGAGTTTCCCTTCCAGGCTATCATAGCGGGAGAAGGTGAGAAAGCCGGGGTCACCGGTCCCCAGCCAGGATTGACTGAGGTCCAGGGAGAGGCTGCCGCTCCGGTATTGGGCCGTGTCCAGGTCCAGGATGAGCGCGATGCCGTACAGGCTGTCCATTTGGGTGGCATCTCCCAGCCAGAGGGAAAGGGTAATGGTATCCGCTGCCTGTGCACTGTCGGGTCCTATGACGTAGAGCGGGATGGCCCCGGGAAGGCCGCTGCTAAGCGGGGGGGACCCATCGCCCAGCCCATAGTTCAGGCTGAGGGCCAGGGTATCCAGCGCATTGATAAGGCCGTCGCCATTGGCGTCGGCGTGCTGGAGGTTGGTGCCATCCAGAAAACTGCCCGCCCAGGGCGGGCCATACTGTGGTGCCCAGTCGGTGCTGACCGTAGCCCGGGGCGGACCCTGATACCCATAGGCCAGCCCGATGGGCAGCAGGTCGGCGACATGGACGAGGCTATCGTTGTCCGTATCGCCAGGCCAGACCGGGATGGCTTGGGGATCAGCGGGGATGGGGAAGATGACAAGGGCGGGGTCGCCTTGCAGGTGGAACAGCCGGGCGTGATTCTGACCCTGAATTCCCGATAGAGAATCGAGGTATTGGTGGATATGGCCTCGAATGGCCACCCCCAGCCGGCTACCCGGCTGGTTCTGGAGCATTTCCCGGAACAGACCCTCGCTGTAGGCCTGCATGGGGGATAAGTAGGCCGAAGCCGTAGCCCCCAGGTAGGCGATCGCCCCGCCTCCACTGGCAGATATCCATCTTTCGCCCAAGGTTTGGGTTGACGCAACGGAAAAGTCACCGCTATGATTTCCGAATGTAAAGACCAGGGGGGTACGGGTACCATTTTGAAGCTGAGAGGGCAGTGGGAGAGGGACATCTGTGAGGTTATAAGTACTCTGCCCCAAAAAAACTACTACCGCCTGCCCGCTGTCGAGCATCGCCACCAGGCTGATCGAGTCCGGCTCTAAGACAGGGTTTCCCTTTTGGAAGTAGGTAGCCTGGCCTTGTAAGGGCGGTTGAACAAATTGGTCTATCAGACTTAGGAGGGTTTGGGAAACGGCCTGTTGTTCCCCCGCCGTCGCACCTCCTCCCAGAAACAGCCCCCTCTGCCTCCAGGGGACCCACTCCCCATGCTCGAAGGCATCGACCTTGGCCAGATAGGCCAGTCCCTCGGCATCATCGGTGATGGACAGCCGCCCGATGGGGACCCGCGGCCGCAGGCGGCTGCTGTCGGTAGTGAGGGGAGAAACCAGGGCATAATCATTGGCGGGATAGCCCCAGGTGGGCACCAGTGGCCAGGGATCGGTGCGGGGCTGATAGCCGCCTTTGCCCCACAGCAACACAAACTCGGGCGTCGTGGCCCAGCTATCCAGCGCGCAGTTGACAAATCGACGGATCGCCTGGGGTCCGGGCTGTCCATAGCCAAAGGCATCGTAGATGTCGTCGGTAAAGACCACCCGGCTGGCGTAGGGATTGACCGTGTTGGTATCGCGGTAGGTGGCGTAGGCCTCGGCCGAAAGGGCGAGCGCCCGGGGCGCGATGATCACAAACTGAGCCCCGGAGTCGGGGTGGCAAATCGGCCGTAGTCGGGCGGAGCGGATGACGGGATTTTGGGCGGCTTGATCGGTGAATAGGTGGAGGGGGCGGGGGCTGGTCATAGCCGGCAAGCGAAGGTGGGCGGTGTCGCCGGTGATGATACCCGCATAGCGCGCCTGGGCCAGGGGATCATAGGCCCAGATGGAGTCGATTCCATCCACCTGTGTCATCTGGAGGTGGGCTGGCTGAGCACTCTGCCAGGCATGCAAGCTCAGCTGGGCCCCATTCAGGATGGGTTGTCGAAGATAAGCCAGCTGGACTTGGCTGATCTCAATGTTGTCTGTGAGGCCAACGGTCAAGCCGCTGGAGAAGATCAGTGCCTGCTGGCTTTGTGATAGAGGCGTCGTAATTGGTAGGGAAAAGGTATACATGGCCACCTGCGGGATCGCAGGCTGGATCAGGCTATCCAGCAGATAGCCAGGCTGCCCGGCGATTTGCAGGCGGGGATGATGGCTGCTGTTGCTCCGTCCAAACAGGCGCAGGTCCAGCCGGGCGACGCCGGTAGTGGGGTAAGGGGTGGCCAGGGTTAGGGTCCTGCTGTATCCGGGGTCCACATTCCGAAAACTGTATCCCTCCCCTGGGCCATAGTCGGGGTTGTTGGTATAGAAAGGGTCAAAACTGGACCCGCCCCCGCGTACAAAACTGATCCCAGCGCTGTCAGGATGTGGGTACAGCCCGACCTGCACGGGCAGGGCCTCTACGGGTGGGCTTTGGCTATAAGCCGTATCGGTATGCGTCGCATAGCGAATGCCACTTTCGCTACCCCCCCAGGTGAGAAAGTACACCGCCGTGTCGCCAAAGAGGCTCATATCCGGATGTGGGGCCCCGCTGGAGTCTGGCTGACCCGTAATCGGATCGAAATACAAAGTAGCCTCCTCATGCCCATCCCGGGGCGTTCCGACGAAGGCAAAGCCTTCCCAACTTCCCCCGGGATCGTGAACCAGATGCAGCGGCTGCTCCTGACCTTCCCGGAACAGCCGCAGGCTGGCCGGGTCGGCTCCGGAGAGGTCATAACCCGCGGCCAGTAAGTCTGAAAGGCCGACTTCATACAGACCGGTTTTGGCCACTGAGAAGGCCACCCACGACTGGTCACTGTAGGGGCTGTGCCAGGTATAGGCGGCAGGTTGTGCGGTAAGGACGAGGGGATACAGGAGCAGGAACCCAAGCCAGATGAGTGTCTTCTTCATATCGGGGAGCATCAAAGGTGAGCATTCCTGAAAGTGGCCAGATTCTCCAAAAAGAAAAAGGACAATGAATCGCACTTTTTGAGAGAAAAATAGGAGCGCCTCAGGCAAGAGGCGTCTGTTTGGGAAGTTTTTCCTTAAGAACGGGCGAATATATTGGTCGTTTTTGGATAAAATTTTCTTATCGTTGAGTATGGAACCCTTTGATCTGAGTCAGTATCATCCGGAAAATGAGCGCACCGTCGTGGTGGAAGCGACCGAACAGGCAGTCTGGGCATACCTTACCGAAGCCAGGAGAGGAGCAGTCACGCTCGCGGGTATTGTCTGCAGCCTCATGGAGCCATTGCCTGATCTGGCCAAAGCGGAGGCTGCAATGGCGGCCGGAGGGCCGCCGCCTTTGGCGCTTCCTTTCGCCAGCAAAGAAGCCCTTCAGCCTGTCCCGTCTCGCACGGATTTCGAGATCGACTGGAATGAAGCCTGCGAAGCGGTTCTAATCCGGATGAGGGAAATTCCCTGGCTCGTGATGGTACCCTCGGAAGGCGCCGCCTACTCCCGGGCCCTGGTCCAGGCAGGGCCATACGGGTTGCCCTGGGAGGATGAGCTCCTGAACCACTATGATTTTCTGGCCGATATTGACTGATGCTGACATGAAGTTGCCCCAGTCCCGTCTCCTCCGCATCCTGGCCACCTTCTCGGCCTGGGAAATCCGTCACTGGCAGGATTTCTTGGCTTCCCCCTACCACAACAAGCATACGGGCTTGCAGGCATTGGGGGCGAAGCTGGTAGACCATTGGCCCGACTGGGAAGGCCTGGAGGCCGATGACCTGGCCAGGGTGATATGGGGCGAAGCGGCCTATGAGGAGCGGGCCCTACGCGATCTGATGGCCCGATTGACCCGGCTTACCGAGTCGTTTGTGGCCCTTAGGCATTGGGAGAAAGACCCACCCCAACAGGATCGGGACTTACTGGACGGACTAGTCGAGCGGGGCCTTTGGGACTTACATCAAAAAACCTCCCGGCGCAGCGCCCGTCGCTTGGCGCCCCCCTGGGA
>RFHL01000601.1 GCA_003696875.1 Bacteroidota bacterium
GCTTTCGGGTACGAGGTGCGGGTAGTGCCGGAGAGCCATGTCTACCACGTGGGCGGTGGGGCTCTCCCACAGGGCAATCCCCGCAAGACCTACCTCAACGTCCGCAACAGCCTGGCCTGTCTGTACAAAAATACCCCTCGGGGTCAGGTCTTCCTCAAGGTGTTACTCCGCCTGTTGCTCGACGGTGTCTGGGGGGCCAAGGCCATCGCCGATCGCGATGTTGGGACCCTTCGGGCCATCATTCGCGGGCATTGGCACTTTTTTGGGCGCTTGGGAGCCCTCCGCCGCGAGCGGCGGCGGCTCTACGCACACCACCGGCCAGCCCGGCCGGCGGGTTGGTATCCCCGCAGCATCGTCTGGCAGTATTTCGTTCGCCGGCGCCGCCGCTGGGCGCGGCTCCCCGGCATTCACGCCCTCTCAAACCCCGCGTGTAGGGGGCGACTTCGAGGCCGGCGTGGTCGCCATGGGGCACATGTCTGAATGGCCCGTCGATTCATCCCGCTGATGAGATTTTTTCGCCAGCTGATTGGCAAAGTGGTAGGATTCCTGAAGGGAAACTGTTTATTTTGTTATAGCTGGAAGCGTATTCTCCCGCACCATTTCTCAATTCTTTTTCAATGCTTGCTCCGGGAGCCACCCTACAAGAAGGAAAGTATACCATCATCCAAATATTGGGACAGGGAGGCTTTGGTATCACCTATCTCGCCCACCAGCGAGAAGTGGACCGCAGGGTTGTACTAAAAGCATTTCGTGCGGATGATAAGAGTGGGCATGTGAACCAGGGCTCAGGTTCGCAATGGGTATCTGGAGACTCAGGCTTCCTGCATCCAGGAGGTAATGACCCAAGAAAACAAATAGCCTCCTTGTTGAAGGAGGCACGCCTCTCCAGCCAGGTGGTTCATCCGAATTTTGTCCGGATTTACGATTTTTTTGAGGAGGACGGGGAGGAGTATATCCTCATGGAATACGTGGCCGGAGAGACCCTCAGGGAACACGCCCAAAACCCGATTCCGTTCCAAACCGCCTTGAGATGGATTGATCAGGTGGCCAGCGCCATGGAACAATTCCATGCTAAGGGGATCATTCATCGGGACATCAAGCCCGGAAACATCATGATCCGTGAGGATGAGAAAGATGCGGTCCTTATCGATATGGGCATAGCCATTACGGTGACTCGGTCTGGGGATTCCTATTTTGTTGGGGCTGGGACAGAGCGGTATGCTGCCCCAGAGCAAAATGACCCGACCTTAGGTTCTCAACCACAGGTAGACGTGTATGGTTTGGGGGCCACATTGTACCATGCCCTTTCGGGTGCGCTGCCTCCTCATCACGGTGAGATCTTGAACAATGAGCTGCGTCCTCTGGGTGACGGTATTCCACAGGTGGTTTTTCAACTCGTCAGGAAGGCAATGGCGATCCGGCAGCAGGACCGTTTTGCAAGTATGACAGCGTTTCGAAAAGCCATTGAGGCCATTCTTAGCCCTGTAGTCGAGCCAGATACACCGGATCAACAGGATCCACCTGAGCCTCCGACAGAGGTTGTGCCTGCTACAGTGCCCCGACAGTGGGGATGGATCTGGGGTTTGGGCATAAGTATGATCGTTTTTGCGGTGGGAGGGATTCTTTGGAAACAGGGAGTGTTTGATGTTAGGACCGAAGAACCCACCCTTCAGAATGAACCTCCCAGACCTTCAGGGCTCAGGCCTGCTGAGGGGGAACAGCCTCCGGAGGCGCCTCCTCGCCCCGCTACAGAGTCTTTAACATCCCCGTCTGTCACTGATTTCGAGTCAGAACCCTTTGCCCGAGGTCGCAGCTTTAGGCAGCGGCAAGCCTGGTTGGATAAACATCTTCGAGAGACCTTTTCAGGGGAAGATGCCCAGGTTGTAACTGCTGTAGTGCGAGGGGCCGACACGATCGTTACCGAAGTCAAAGACCTACGAGTTTTTTTTGAGGGGTTGATGATTGTTGAAGGGGCGCGTGTGCGCACCCTTTCTACTGAGACCAATGCCGCCGGGAAGATTTCCGTTTGGATGGTGGAGGTGGATGTCCCAAATCCCTGAGAAGACGCCCATCTTTAAAAAGTTGATTTTTAGTCCATTAATGAATGCCAATCTGGAAAGCCCCAATCACAATATCGTTACACCATGAAACAATTTTTATTTGTCTTGCTCCTGGGAGGACTGACTAGCTCGGGGCTCATGGCCCAAGGACAGAGCCTGCAGGTCCAAAATGATCTGGGAAGATATGGCGATGCCGGGCGGGCCCTTAGTCCGGCAGAGGTCAGCGCACTCACAGAGAAAATTGAGGAGAAGGTAAACCTGCTCACCAACTATCTGGCGGCCATTGCTGACAAGCGACAAGATCCGGAATTACGCAATCAGGCGGTGTCGCAGGCGGTAGGCCTTTTTCTGGACGAAAGCCAGGTGGTGGAGGTCTCTTCCTTGAACCGGGAGTCCATTGAGCGTTTTCCGGTACGGATCTATTTCCGCCGCTTGTACGCCTTGCCTTACAGAGATGTGTCTCTGACCTTCTATAATGTCTCAACCCTGTCAGCATTGGAAAAGCGGCCCGATGGCCGCTGGTCGGCTACGGCTACCATTTTTCAGCGCTTTGAGGGTACGACCGAAGAGGGGTTGAAATACATTGACCGGACCGTAAAAGTGATTGAGATCCTGGTTGAGCGGGAAAAAGTTCGAATTGGTAATGTCACGACCTACTTGCCAGCCGTGCGGCTGGGTAATATCCGAGTCAAAGAAACGAAACTGTAGAATGGGACGGATGATCATCTTGTTAGGTCTTTGGCTGATGGGAGGAGGGAATCTGTCGGTTTTACTGGGGCAGGAAACCAGCCTGAAGCCTGTGGTGCAGGACAGCCAAATAGCATCTGGTCTGGCTCCTGAGGCTGTATTCGCTCAGCGGGTAAATTCTTTGAGTGATTTTATTCGACTTTTTAACCACCAATTGGATGACCTGAGTCAGGCTGAGCCCTCAGAAGTGGAGACACTACAACTCTTGCGCCGGGGGGTTTTGGAGCTTCTGTTCACGCCGGAGGCGCTGCAGCGAGCAAATGATTCGGTTTATTTTGCGCAACAATACGCCAACCTGATGGGAGATCTGTGTTCACCATCCATATGCCCGGTAGACCTGGCCGACGAGCGCTTGTACGCCCGGGTAGACTGGCAAGTGCGTTTCATGGGCAAGGACACTAGCCTCTTGATGGTTCTCCAAAAAGAGCGGCTTCCAGAGGGGGCAGCCAAATGGGTCATTCGGGCCGTATCTGCCCCTTTTCTGGCTCCCTTCCCCAAAGACTCTACCCAGTTTATTCCACCCAATAGCTCAGACCTTATGTTTATACATTTGGCTGGGTCGGCCTCCGTTCCCATGCAGGCTTATACCGCTTCAGATTTTCAACCGGACCCGCTTACGGCATTTCTCTTTCTAGTCAATCAGGGTTGGATCGAACTGAGGCATGCACGCCAGGTAGAATTGCACCTGCTGCCGACTCCCGAATGGCTCCTCGTTATCCGGGAAACAGATACTAGTCCGCCGCAGACCGGATGGCTGGTGGTGGATTTTGCTCCAATAGAGCCCGATGTCCCCTATCTTCAGCAACTTTTGACCAGGGATCCCCGGTAGCCCCTTCTGAACCATGAACACCCTTTTGCTATGAGACGCTTTCTTTTTCTGGTCTTGTGGACGCTGGCTGCTGGGCCGGTGAGCTTTGCTCAGGTGGAAATCTCCCGAGCCGAGGCGGATTTTTATTTTAAGGATGCTGAAGAGCGGGTAAGGATTCTTGGTCAGTATCTCGAACTCATCGGAGGGGCGTACTCCGATATCGAGTCGCGCAGGATCTATTCCCGCAGGGTCATGGAAGAGGTTGTTCTTAATGAAGAGGTCCGTTTTTTTAATGACTTGGATCCTACGGGAAAAAGCCCCAAAACGCTGGCAATCCAGGATTATCTGGTCAATATTCCTATTTTTTTTCGAGGAGAGGAGGGGGTAGATATCCGTTTTACGGAAGTAGAAGTGGTACCCCACATCTTTTACAATACCGAGCTGGATCGGCTATTTATCAAAGTAGAAGTAGAGCGAAGTCTGGAGGGAACCTATTATGTCGGCCAGACCCCCCGGCCAGTTGATGACAGCCGGAGGTTGGATTTCTATCTGGAATTGGTGGAGCAAACGGCCGGACTGCGGGTGTATGGGATGGCGGCTCACCAGGATAATACCCGAGGCTTTGAGCGAGTAAAGGTTTTGGCGACGGAAGAGCGGCTGTTGCTGAGCGATTCACGGAGGAAGGAGCTGGAGCAGGAAGCAGAGGAGGCAAGGGCCCAGGTCCAATGGTTTAAGGAGCAACTCGAACGGCTGCAACGAGAACTTGAGATATCCCGAAAACAGGAAGAACTGGCTCGAAGAGAGCGGGAAGTAGCCAAACGCGAAGCCGAGCAGGCTCGGCGCATCGCTGCCCAAGCCCAAGCGGCAGAGGAGGAAGCGCGCCAAGATGCCCAATCCGAACAAACCGTTCGCGAAATGACCCAATTGGAGCTGATCCGCGAAAAGCAAAGACGGCGGGAAGAAGCCAAACGGGCCAATCAGGCCAATCAGAGCCGCCGAACTGCGGAGAATGAGGCTCAGCAGGCTCGCCGACAAGCCCGACAGATGCAGCGGGTGGCCGAAAAAAACCGCATTCACCTGCAAGTGGGGGGGGGCGCATCGGTCTTCACCGGACCGGCCTATCAGGGAAATGCCAACGTGGAGTCCTGGGGACTCAGTTCATTTTCAGGACAGGCGGTCCTGGGCTATCGCCTCGGTTCGTATCGCAAAGGCCTGCCCACCCAGAAAACGACTATTAACATCTTTGCCCAGACTGGTCTGATGTCCGACTTCGCCCTACAAGGCATCTTCGCGACCAACGATGCACCTCTAGACCTGGCTGGGAGTCAGTCGGGATGGTTTTATGAAGTCGAAACGGGCCTGACCTTCAAGCAACGAATTCGGCTCTCTGGGGGGGTGGGCTGGTCAGATTTGTCCTACTACGCTTCGGGTCACACCATCGTGTTGCGCGAGCCGATGATCTACTACCTAGCCACTGTAGGCTTCAACCAGCCCGTGCTAAACGGGGCCGTGCAGACCGGGATCAATGGCACGGCGATTTTTCGGGATTGGGAAACCGCACTTAGCGGGCAGACGCCATATATTCATCCCAGGCTAGAGGCATACATGCGTTTTCAGATAGAATAACCCGAACGCAATGCGGAGCTATCGTTCTTGTTGGTTTCTGTTCATAAGCCTATTGTTTTGGGGACTGTTGCCGGGATTTGTCCAGGCGCAGACCTGCGAAGGCAATTGCCAGGATGGGTATGGCGTCATGCACTTCCCCAGCGGCAATCGCTATGAAGGCTATTGGCAGGGCGGGCAAAAAACAGAGGGGAGCACCTTCTTTGCCAATGGGGATCGATACGAAGGTCACTATCTCGCCAACCGGCGCCACGGTGCGGGTACCTACTTTTACCAAAGCGGCAACCGCTTTGAAGGGCAATGGGCCGATGGACGTAAGGTGTCCGGTACCTTCCTGTATGTGAATGGTCTGCGCTACGAAGGGGCCTTCCAGGAAAACCGGCGCCACGGCCAGGGCCGCATGGTGCTGCCGGACGGACAGGTCCTGGAGGGACGCTGGGCCGAAGGCGCTTTTCTGGGAGACGGACCGGCCGAGATACAGGGAACTACCTATGCGGTGGTAGTAGGCATAGCTGATTACCGGGATACCGGGCCAGGAAATGGCGATCTGCGCTTTGCCGATCAGGATGCGGAGGCCTTTGCGGCCTTTTTGCGGAGTCCGCAGGGGGGTGACATACCTCCGGGGCAGATATCATTACTTACAAATCAGGCGGCCACGGCGGCGGCCATTGCCGCAGCCCTTAACCGGCAGTTTCGCCGGGCCCATCCCCGGGATCGGGTGGTGTTCTTTTTTTCGGGACATGGGTACCCCGGGGGCTTTGTGCCCTATGACGCCGACGCCCATACCCTGCTATCCCATCAGCAACTGCGCACAGCCTTCCAGGCCAGCCAGGCCTTGGACAAGCTGTGCATCGCCGATGCCTGCCACGCGGGCAGTATACGCTATGGGGGCGGAAATGCTCCGGAACCCCAAAATGTGCTGGGGCAGGAAGACCTGGAGATCGCGGTCTTTATGTCTTCCCGGGCCGAAGAATTGTCTCTGGAACTGCCGGAGCTGGCTCATGGGCTATTTGCGTACTTCTTGCTCGCTGGCCTTCGAGGGGAGGCCGATCAGGCCGGAAACAGAGATGGACACATCACCCTGGAAGAAATGTTTCGCTATACCCGCGGCCACGTAGTCGACTATGCCGACAAGCACGCTCAGGGTCATTCGCAGCACCCGATCATGTTTGGTCAGTTTTCCCGGCAACAGGTGGTGGTACGCCTTCGGTGAGGGGGATGTCCCCCTGCGGACTACAAGGAGTGGGGCCGGATGGCAACTCGAAAGCCGTTAATAATCGATTGCCTGTTGGGCAAGAATACGCCGCGTTTGGCTACCCGAAGGTATCTGGAAGAGGAGCCCCAGCCGCCCCCCCGACCAATACGGTACTTCCCTGAATCCGGCCCATGTGGGTTTTGGACGGGCCCCTGACGGTAGGAGTCTGCGGCATGCCAGTCTGCGCACCACTCCCAGACATTGCCACTCATATCGTGCAAGCCCAAGGCATTGGGGCGCTTTTGTCCTACAGGTTTGACATTCGAGGCATTATCAACATACCAGGCATATTCCCGCAGTTCTTTTTCTTCATGGGTTCCGGCCCACTTGGTCCGGGGGCCTTGGCCCCCGCCGGCGGCGTATTCCCACTCCGCCTCGGTAGGCAGGCACCAGTTCTGTCGGGTATGCTCAGCTAGCCAATTGCAATAGGCCAGGGCCCCAAACCAGGATACCCCCGTGATGGGGTGTTTTTCGTATCCGGTTTTGACCCAGGTGTGTCCCGGAGTAATGGCAAGATGGTTGAGATAGCCATTTAACCAGTTGCCGGTTTTGATCCAGTAGGAATCGGTCCGATTTACCGCCACGAGGAAGTCCGCATATTGCGCATGTGTGACAGGGTATTTTCCCAGCCAGAAGCCATCCAGGCTTACCCGATGCGGGGGTTGTTCGTCGGCGTTACCTTCCAGGCTTCCCATCTCAAAATGTCCTCCGGGCACCCAGACCATCTCCGGGAGGGAGATGGTCCGGTCCTTGACGAGAATCTCCCGAAGCGGAGCTTCGGGGGGAGGAGGGGCAGGGGTCCCGGACAGAACCTGGGTGGGCGCGTCTACAGCCGATGCGGAGGGAATCGGGAAGGTAGAAGGGGACGCTGATATCGATGAGGCGGGGGCACCCAGGCCCGCGAGAGCTGTCGCGGCGTCCGGAAAGCGATCGCCCGGCTGTTTGGCTGTGATGGTCTGAAGCCAGGCTTGAAAACCTGCTGAGAGTCCCTCAAGCGGAGCGAGGGGCATCTCCATGACCTGCTTGTAGATGCGGTAATCGGAGCCGCTGCTGTCATCAAAAGGCTTGGCTCCGCTGAGCAAGGTCCAGGCGGTAACGCCCAGGGAGTAGAGGTCTGTCCGGTGGTCCACCCGCTTGGGGTCCTCGATCTGCTCGGGGCTCATGTACATGGGGGAGCCCATAAAGGCCCCGGTACGGGTGCCGCCGGCCCCACCGGTAACCTTGGCAATACCGAAATCGAGGATCTTGACCTCCCCCTCCTGGGTGAGGAAGAGGTTGCTGGGCTTCACATCCCGGTGGATGACCCCACCGGCATGGGCTTTGGCAAAGGCGGGCAGGACTTGCTGCAGCCATTGTCAGACGCGTGCTTCGGGCTGAGCGCCCTGTGCGGCCACAAATCGCCCCAGATCCTCCCCCTCCAGGTACTCCATGATGATGGCAAGCTGCTCGGGCTCAAAGTCATAGA
>RFHL01000602.1 GCA_003696875.1 Bacteroidota bacterium
CGGCACAGGATCTGGAAGCCCCGTCTTCGGCGCTGGAGACCGGCCTCGCAGCGGGCTTTGACGCCAAGATCGGGGTGACCCCTTCGCTTAACCTCGACCTGACGGTGAATCCCGACTTTTCGCAGGTGGAAGTGGACCAGCAGGTCATCAACCTGACGCGTTTTGAGATTCAGCTGCCGGAGCGGCGGCAGTTTTTTCTGGAAAACAGCGACCTGCTGGATCAGGCGGGCTTCCCCTCGGCACGGCCCTTCTTTTCGCGGCGGATCGGGCTGGTGCAGGACTCGCTGGGCTTGTACCAGCCGGTGCCCATTCTCTACGGGGCCCGCCTGAGCGGCTCGCTCAACCCCAAGTGGCGGGTAAATGTGCTCAACATGCAGACCCGGGAAGCCGAAGCGCAGGGCCTGCCCGCGCAAAACTTTACCGCTGCGGCGCTGCAGCGGAATTTCGGGGCGCAGTCCAGCCTGGCGCTGAGTCTGGTCAACAAACAAAACCTGGGCGTCACCGAGGCCGATACGGCCCGCTTTTTTCACCCCAGCGTCTTTCAGGAAATCGGCCAGGGCGACAGCCTCATCCGCCAACTCAATCCCTACAACCGGGTGCTGACCGCCGACCTCGAGCTCCTCAGCCAGGACAACCGCTGGTACCACAGCTCCTTTATCTCCCGCTCCTTTGCCAACTATGCCGACGCCAGTCCCTGGTCGGGCTCGGCTTTTTTCCGGTACCAGGATCGAAGGGGACAGGTCTTTTTAGGCGGCAATCTGGTGGGTGAAGATTACTTTGCGGAAGCGGGCTTCGTCCCCAGTCAGGGCGTTTACCCAGGCCAGATTTCGGTCTTCACCAACGGACAGTTAAAGTTCTACCCTGCAAATGGTCCTATCGCATTAATGGGGCCGGAAGCAGAAGTCAGGCAGATCTATACCCCAAACGGTACCCTGACCGACCGGGATTACGGAATTGGCTACTTTTTTAACTTCCTCAATACCGCCCGGCTGCGCGTTTCCTACAACTACACCTTCCAGCAGCTCACCCGGCGCTTCAATCCCATCAGTTCCAGCCGCTTTACCGTTTTTGAAACGGGAGAACGCTTTGCCTGGCACAGCTTCCTGCTGGGCTACCAGAGCAACAGCCGCCGCCTGCTCAATGTGAGTCTCGACGCCCGTTACGGCGGCTTTTACAATGGGACCAACCTCAACCTCAGTGGCCGGCTCAATTACCGTTATCAGCCCTACGGCAACATTTCCCTGCAGTTTGACTACAACGATGTCAAGCTCGCCGAGGGGTATGGCGAAGGACGCCTCTTCCTGATCGGGCCGCGCCTGGACCTCACCCTCACCGATGCGATTTTTGTTACGGCCTATTTCCAGTACAACAGCCGCATCAACAACGTGAACCTTAATGCCCGCTTTCAGTGGCGCTACCGGCCCGCCTCGGACTTGTTTGTGGTCTACACCGAGAACTATCTTCCGCAGGATTTTTCCAGCAAAAACCGCGCGCTGGTCTTCAAGCTGGTGTATTGGTTGAATGTGTAGAGGAGAGGTCAGAGAAAAGAAGTCAAGAGAAAAGAAGTCAGAGAAAGTCACTGTATCGCATAGGCACAGGTTACAGCTGTGTCTATGCCAGGACAAGCGGCGCAGCCGCTGGCATCACTCACTAAACGCAAAGGCGTGTTCTTCCGTGCCCAAGGCCTCGACGGCGTAGAGGGCGACTTCGCTGGATTTGCCGCGCAGGGGTACGGTGCCGGCATAGGAGTAGGTCAGGTCGGGGGGGGGGTCGCCCAAATAATCTTTCATGGCTTCGGGCATGAGGAGGCGGTGGCCCAACTTGTTGCAATAGCCCTGGACACGGGCAGCGGTGTTGAGCACATCGCTGTGGTAAGCGATTTCTTTTTTGACCACGCCCACCTCGGCGACCATCACGAGTCCGGCATTGACGCCGGCTTTGAAGACGGGCACGAGGTCGTATTTGTCAAAATAATAGCGGGCGCGACGCTGAATGCTCGCTTCGAAGCTGAAATAGGCCCGCAGGCAATTCAGATTGCGCAGGCCCTCCCGGGGCTGCCAGGTGAGCACCGCTTCGTCGCCCACGTACTGATACACCTCCACGCCATGCTGCTGGATGGCGTCGGTGAGATCATAGAAACAATCCTGAATGAGCTCGCTGTAGAGCACATGCCCCAGACGCTCGGCGTAGGTGGTCGAGGACTTCAGGTCGAGAAACATGAAGATGCGCCACTCTTCCTGTGGCTGATGGTAGCGCCCGCTGATGAGCTTGGCCAGGGTGCCGGGCCCAAACATGGCCGCAACCTGCCGGATAAAATTAAATAAAAAGCTCACCACGCTGGTGTACACCAGCAGGACCAGCCCGGTTTTGAGGTGCATGCCTTCCCGGAGCACCTCCCAGCCCTGGGTCCGCGCCGGGTCTCCATCCCAGACCTGTAACCACCAGAATGCCAGCACCATAATCCCCAGGGTGAGCACGATATGGGCCAGTGTCCGGATGAGAATAATGAGGCCATAGGACAGGCTCCGCCACCAGCGTAGCCCCATGAGCAGATCCAGTAAGCCAAAGATCAAGCCAAAGGCCAGGCCAAGAATAAAGCCCTCTTTTAAGATGGTGCTAAGCACATCCCGGCTGGAGGCCATCGGGCGGTAGAGTCCTTCTTCCTCAATCCCATACAAGCGAATAAAGCTGAAAAGCAGGGCCGCCCCCACCCAGGCCAGCAGGGTGATGGCCACGTTGCGGGAATGGCGGGGAAGACCAGAGGAGCGGGCCATGCGGGGAGCTTTGGGGGCAGAAAGTAGCCAAAATGCCGCTTATGGCCAAGCCGGGCTTAACCCAGCCGCTCAGGGCAAGCTGACCGCCTGCTGTCCGGGTCGCAGGCCCAGGCGGTTCCCGGCCCAAATCAGCGCACCCGTCACCCCCGCCGGCAGGCGGATGGTCCCCTCCAATTTGGCTCCCCGCCGCCGCAGGTCAGCCTGAATCTGCCCGGCCGGATGGGGGCAGCGTCACCTGTACCCCCTCCAGCGCCCCCAGGTGGGGCGCGATCTCCACCCGGCCATAGCCCGGCGCCGCCGGGCGGATGCCCGCCACGATTTCATACAGATGGTAATTGGGACTGGCCCCCCAGCCATGACACTCGGACCGGCTCTCCAGGCCCGTCTCGGGCCAGGTGGTGACCCCGGCGCGCAGCATCTCCTTCCAGATGCCCAACTGATCCAGGTAGCGATCCCCCAGGCCCGCCCGGGCCAGGGCTTCCATTTCATAGAAACGCCGATAGATCGTAGGCTGAACCAGATCTTCACGATTCAGAGCTTGCTCCATCAAACTGCGAGCTTCATCGCCGCTCACCAATCTCGTCAGGATCGCCAGGTGCTGGGTATGGGTCGAAAAAGCATCTCCCTCGGCGATGTCGCTGAACAGACCTGCCCCGGCCCGTCAATAGCGGGCCTTCAAGTTGGGGGCCATCCGCTCGGCCAACTGCCGGTAACGAGCGGCCCGCAAGGGGTCGCCCGCATACGCTTCCAGTTCAGCGGCCCACTGCAGGGCCGGCAGGCCATGCAGGTCGACCAGGGCCGAGTAGCCCGCCCCATCGACCGGGGCCTCGCCCCGGGGAAAGGACCAGTCCACAAAGTTGTGGTAGGCCGGCAGGCGCAGACTGCCATCCGGCCGGGCCAGACGCTCAAAATACCCCAGCACGTGGTGCATCACGGGCAGATGCTCCGCGATAAAGGCGCTATCCCCGGCGTAGCGCATGTAGTCGTACAACATGCCCACCCAGTACAGGCTGTAGTTGGGGATATAGTATCGGGAGTTGGTGGGATAGCGGGCCGAAATGAAGCCTTCGCTGTTGACCGACCACGCAAACTGCCGGGTGGCCTGCTGCCCCAGGCGGGTATCCCCAAAAAGCACATAGCTGATCAGGGCCTGCACCCGGGTATCACCCGGAAACTGGCTCTCTTCGTAGTAGGGGCAGTCTATGAAGGTCTCATGGGCGCAACAGCGTAGGGTATTCCGGATCCCAGTCATCGGTACGGAAAGGAACCGCAGGCAGGCCCTCAGCATTGTAGAGGTTGGCACCGGGGGGATGGTTTTCCCAGGCGTAGCGAACCGCTGCGGGCTGGGAGACGGCGGGGCTGTGGACCACCACTGTTTCGCCTTCGATCTGGGCTTGCGCCCAGTGAAAGATGCCATCCGCCCCGGCAATCTGAAAGCCACGGACGTAGCTATGCCGGTCCCGAGCCACCAGCCCTCCGCCGGTATGAGCAAAGCGAATCACCATTTCGCTTCCCGGCGCGGCATGCCCCTCATACTGTGGTCCGCTGTAGACCCGCTTTTGGCCGTAGGTACGGGCCAGGGCGACCCGGGCGAGGCGGTCGCCCACGCTTTGTTTGTCTTTGGGGTGAATATCATTCGGGTTGCCCACATTGATGATCACCGCCATCCCGGTCGAAGGCAGATCCGGCGCCGCCGCCTGGGATTCGCGCAGGTAGGGCCAGGTCTGCTCGCAAGGGGCTTCGCAGGCCGGTACCCGGGCACTGAAGTTGGCCAACTGGACGAAATAGAAAGGGAGCTCATGCGCCCAGCGCAAACGCCAGTCGCGGATCATATCCGCAAACACCTGGCGGTAGGCCAGCGCATCGGCGAAGGACTTGGCCTTGGCTTCGCCCTGGTACCAAATGGCGCCCTTGATGACCATAGGCAACAGGGGATGAATCCTCCCATTGTAAAGACAGGAAGGAAAGTCGTCGGGGCGGGGGTTTTTCAAGACAGGAATGTCGCCCGTGATGGGAGCTGACAACGGGGCACTTAGCCGATAACGCCAGTTTCCCACCAGAGAGACATCCTTTTCAGTGATCGCCCACTGGGCAGTCGACAGGCCAAATTTGGCCTGATTCACCTCCACCAAGCCGCCCGGGCCATCCAGGTTCAGGACCCGGATGGCAAGGACATTTTCACCTTCACGATTCAGCCAGTCCGGAGACAGGCGGTAGGAACGCCAGCCCTAGGGGTTGGTGGTTAGGGCCACCCGCTGGCCATTGAGGTACACTTCGTCCAGATCCCGGATGCCGCCCAGGCCATGTTGGATTGGCCGCCGCAGAGCCAGACGTCGCCTACGCGGACATTCTCAAGGAGGATCTCGTTTTCGCCTTCTACGCTCAGGGGGCGCCCCTCCGCCGAGGCGGGTAGAGCCGGCAAAAGGACCTTCCAGCGGCCGTCCCGGCGGGCCCGGGTCTTGGCTTCCTGACCAGCAAAACGGACCGTGATCCGCTCCTTGGCCTCGGCCCAGCCCCAAACCTGTATGGGCAGGTCTAGCTGCAGGACCATATGATCCGAAAATACCTGGGGGAGGTATACCTTGGCCTGGGCATTCCATCCCCAAAATGCCACGGCAAGCAGAATCAGGGTTCGCATATGTTTCAAACAAATCAGGATTCAGTATTCCTGGAAAGTACCCGGACCAAAATGGCTACCAGCTGGCGGGCTTGCACAAGCCCGCGGGAATGATTTTTTTGCCTAAAAGATCGCCTTGCGCTTCGGTTCCCTGCCTCATATGGTTCTGCTGGTCCTGGCCGCGCTCACGCTGAGCGGGCTGGCCGTAGTGAGCCTGCAGCTGCCCCCGGCCGAGGATGCCGCGATTCTCTTTCGCTACAGCGAAAACCTGGCGGATACCGGGGTCATCAGCTACAATCCCGGCGGGCCGCCGGTGGAGGGGGCGACGGACTTTCTCTGGATGCTGCTGTTAGCGGCCGCCCACTGGCTGGGGCTGGAGACCTACTCCGCGAGCCTGGGGCTCTCGCTACTCAGCCTGTTGGCGACGCTGTACGTGCAGTACCGGCTGGTGGGCGGCCATCCTGGCCGCCTGACCCTGCTTTGGCTGGGCTGGCTCTGGGCCACCCAGCAGTGGGCCGCGGTACAAGGCTTTTCGGTGGCCTTTTGGGGGCTGAGCCTATGGATATGCATCTGGTTGTGGGAGCAAAAAGCCTGGCGCGGC
>RFHL01000603.1 GCA_003696875.1 Bacteroidota bacterium
ATCCACCAAACTGATGGGGCCCCGATCCCAATCCGGCTGACCCTCTGGACCCAGGACAGCTGGTATGCCCGGGACCTGGAGCCGCGCGCCCGGCAGATCGCCTTCTTTGAAGGCGTTTTCCTCATCATGGCGGTCTATAATCTGGTCCTCTTTTTTATCCTGGGTTTCCGGGCCTACATCTATTACGCCCTCTACCTCTTGAGCGTCGCCGTCTTTGTGGCTTTTGCGGCCGGGCCGCTGGCCGAGCCTCCCTTTGGTGAGCCCACCCGGCTGATTCCCTTTGGCTACCTGGCCTTTGGGCTGATCAACATTTTCTATTTCCTCTTTGGCCGCAGTTTTCTCAATACCCGGAACCTGCTCCCGCGGTTCCACCGCTTTCTCCATTACTACCTGGTTTTTCGGGGGCTCTCCGTCCTGATCACCCAAGGTCTGATCTGGATCACCTTTAACCTCTACCTGGCTCTGCAGATCGAGGCGGCCCTCATGCTCCCTGATATCCTCATCAGCCTGGTGTTTTTTGGCCTGTTAATCAGGAAGAATGTCCCTCTATCTACCTTCTTCATCACCGGATCGCTGGTGGTGATGGGCGTGGGTCTGAGCCTGGCGGTGCTGGGGCATTTCTTTCAGATCGCCCACAGCTTTTCCTTTTTCCTGGGAACCATCGTATTTGAAATCATCTGCTTCTCCCTGGGGTTGGGATACCGAATCCGGCGTAGCGAGCGGGAAAAGTATACCTTTGAACGCGAGCAGCGCAAGGCGCAGGAAGCGCTCAATCAGGAGCTGTCCAAGATCAACACCGCGTTTGGTCGCTTTGTCCCGCAGGAGTTTCTGCGTTCCCTGGGGCACGACTCCATCCTCGATGTGCAGTTGGGCGATGGCGTAGAGAAGGAAGTCACGGTGCTTTTCACCGACATCCGGGACTACAGCGGGCTATCCGAGTCCATGTCCCCTCAGGAAAACTTCCGTTTTCTGAATGCCTATCTGGGCCGGGTGGGCCCTGTCATCCAAAGCCACCGGGGCTTTGTCAATCAGTATTATGGCGATGGCATCATGGCCCTATTCCTCCGCTCGCCGGAGGACGCGGTGCTGGCGGCGATCGAGATCCACCGCGTGCTGCGGTACTACAATGTTCATCGGGTGAATAAGGGTCGCCAACCCATCCGGCTCGGCATCGGTATCCACAGTGGCTCCCTCATGATGGGTGTCATCGGCGATACCCTCCGGCTGGAGGCCGGTGTCGTCTCCGACACTGTCAATACCGCCTCCCGCATGGAGGGCCTTACCAAGCATTTCCACGCCTCGATACTGATCAGCGAACACACCTACGGCCGCATCGTCAAGCCACAGCGCTTCAGGCATCGCTTCCTGGGCAAGGTACAGGTCAAGGGCCGGCAATCGGCCACCGGCGTGTATGATTTCTTTGAAGGGGAATCCGACGAAACGGCTGCGCCCAAGCTGGCTACCCTGGCACCTTTTGAGGCAGGCCTCAAGGCCTACTTTGCCCAGGACTTTGTCGCCGCAGCGCGCCACTTTGACGAGGTGCTCGCCATCTTCCCGGAAGACAAGGTGACCCAGCATTACCAAGCCTATACCATCCGCTACCTGACCGAAGGCGTGCCGCCGGGCTGGACCGGCGTCGAGACGATGGAGAAGAAATGAGAGGACAGAAGCGAGAAGTCTGATCGCTTCGCTATCAGAAGAACTCCCCAGCCGCACCGCAGGCTTGTGCCTTTACAGCCCGGAGAAGCGGTCCTGCCAGAACTCGTTCTTGGTCAGGCGTAGCATGCTGAGCGTCGGGGCTTTGGCGCTGATAACCAGCGAGTAGCTCTTCTGCGGGCCGAAAGGAATCCAGCGGAAGGACATCTGGAAACAGTGCAGGTCGCGGTGGACGTTGATGCTGGTCTGGGTCGCTCGCTGGTTGGCGAGGTCATAGCCCGTGCTGAAACTGATCTTCCAGAGATCGGTGAAGTTGAAGTCACCGTCGACATTGACGGTTTGGGTGATGCGCGCCGCATCCAGGCCCGGCTTGGAGTAGCTCAGGTTGTATCGCAGGCGCACACTCCAGGGGATGTCAAAGTCCACGTACTGGTAGTAATTGTCCACCACATCCCGGTAGAGGTCTTCGTTGAAGTTTTCCTTTTTCTCCCGGTTGCCAATCTCTTGAGAGCGAAAGGAAGTGGACAGGCTCACCTGCGCCCGGGTGAGGCGCCCGAGGCTGCCCTCCTCCACCCACATGAGGCGGTTTTGTCGCCGCGGCGCCGAGGCTGCCTCGGGGAAGGCGACCGGATCAACCGCAAAGACATAGGGATCGACCGTTGCCGAAGCATTCAGATTGACCTTGCGGTTAAAGAGGCTGGTCCGGGCCCGGAAATTGAAGGGGGCCAGCTGAAAGCTGTCGGCGGCAAAGTTGTAGGACGTGTTCACCCCCAGGTTGTCAAGGATGTTGGCTCGGGCAAACTTGTCTTCCTTTTCGTCGAAATCTTCCTCGAAGCTTTCCTTTTTCCGATATTTCATTTCCAGCACACTGGTCAGGCTGAAGCCCAGTGACTGGCTCTCGCCCCGGGTAGGCCCACCATAGATCCCATCCTCAAAGATGCTGTATTCCAGCGTATTGCCAAGCGTATCCCGCTGCACCTCCTCATAGAAACCCCAGCGTGCATCGGCAAAGTCGGGCTTGAGGTTGTAGGAAACCGAAGGCGAAAAGCGCTGCCGGAAGGCTACCTGCCGGCGAGAACGGGTCAGCTGATAGATGCCGTAGAAATTGGTGGCGGCACTCACAGAACCCTGGAAGTCAAAGGCCCGCTCAAACCCCGGCACCTGCGTCTCCACGACTTTCCGCTGCTCCGCATCCCACGTCTTCCGCACCGTCTCCAGATACCAGAATTCATTGTAATTGAAGTTGGGCGAAATGTTGATGTACTTGAACAGCTTGAGGGTGGTCCCCAGGGAAGCCCGGTGTTGCAAGCCATTGTCATAGAAGGAGCCTGCCCGCCGGGGGACCAGGCTGGTATCACCAGCAAACACCTCTGGGATAAAGACCGTGTCTTGCGGTCGCAGCAGAATCGGCAAAAACAGGCTGTCGGGGATATTGGTCACCCGGTTGGAGGCCTGCATGTTGTAGTTCAGGCCCAGTTGCTTGAGCCAGGTCAGATAGGGGTTGTCGACATTCTTGAACGGTGTCTGCCGGTTCATGTTGAAGGTCAGCTCCGGCAGGTTCATCGTCATGGTCTCCCGGTTGAGGTCCTGCTGGTGCCGGGCACTCATGCTGAGGTTGAAGGGCAGGTTGTTGAAGCGCTTGGTAAAGGAGATCGATGAGTTGAGATTGTTGGTAAAAAAGTCATTTTGGTTGTAGCTGATTTGCCGCTGAAAGCGGTTGGAGCTAGAGATATTGACCGAAGAGGTAATCCGGGCCGTAGGATCAATGGGCTGGCTGTGTGACCAGCGCAGCGACCAGGCGGCGGTCCGGGAAAAGTCCGGATCCCGCGGCTCATTGAAGCGCTGCACCCCGTACTCAAAGCTGAAACTGCCGTTGAATTTGTAACGCACCCGATAGTTGGTCGAAGCAGCAAGGCGCCAGCCCCCACGGGTGTAGATGTCCCCGTCGATTTTCAGATCCAGAAAATCATTGATGGCGAAGTAATAGCCCAGGCCTCGCAAGAAGAAGCCACGGTCCTGCGCCTCCCCGTACTGTGGCATCAGCAGGCCAGTCTTTTTACCCCCCTGCTGATCCATTTTGGGCACAAACCCAAAGGGGACAATGATGGGAATGGGGAAATCGGCGATCACCAGATTCAGCGGGCCAC
>RFHL01000604.1 GCA_003696875.1 Bacteroidota bacterium
AGGCCAAAAAATTTGCTTATCCTGAGTATAACTTCGCTGGCGCCCTTCGGGCTGGCTCAGGATGACATTCAAACAATTGATAAACAGTCGATTAGAGAAAAGTCTTTCTCCGCTTATCCAAAACTCACGGTATAATAGAGCCCAAAAAACGGGATGGGATGCATGGAGAACACAAAATGGATTTCGCCATATTTTCCGGAGGATGAAGGAATTGGGTGCCAGGGTTAGGATCACAGGTGTAGAAGGGCCATGAAGACTTTTTCATTAAAAATCAGCCGAGGATTTGCTGCTGCAGCTGAATTCACGCACATTTCATCTTGACTTGATATTGCCTTACCAGCTTTGCCTCAAAACACTCCCTGATCCCATGCGCATTTTTTCTCTCTTTCTGTTCGGGGCCATATTGGCCTGTCAGCCTGCACAGCAGGAATCAACGGAAACAGCCTCGGATGTCGACCCCTACAGCTTTGGCAGCGCCATCGTCCAACCAGACACCCAGCGGCTGCCCCGCCGCATCGCCTTCGGCTCCTGCGCCGATCAGAACCGGCCTCAGCCGATCCTGCGGCATGTGGTAGACCGGCAGGCGGAGCTGTTCATCTATCTGGGGGACAACATCTATGGCGATACCGAGGAAATGTCGGTCCTGCAGGCCAAATACCAGATGCTGGCCGACAAGCCAGAATTTCAGGCCCTGCGGGCGGCTATGCCGACCGTGGCAGTCTGGGATGACCACGACTACGGCGCCAATGACGCCGGGCGACACTACCCCAAAAAGGATTCCTCCAAGGCCATGTTTATGGACTTTTGGGGCGTGCCCGCTACCTCGCTCCGGCGGCAGCATCCCGGTATCTATGGCAGCCATATGTTTGAAGAAAATGGCCAGCGCCTGCAGCTCATCCTGCTGGATACCCGCACCTTCCGCGATCACCTGCTACCCAATGATGGGCAGGGTGACCACAAAAACGACTACCGACCCAACCCCAATCCGGACTCGACCGTCCTGGGTGAGGCACAATGGGCCTGGCTGGAGACTCAACTGCAGGAGCCTGCTGATCTGCGCATCATCGCCAGCAGCATCCAGTTTGGTCACAGCTACAATGGCTGGGAGAGCTGGACCAACATCCCCCACGAGCAGCAGCGCTTTCTGGACCTGATCGCCCGGACCCGCGCCAACGGCGTCGTGTTCATCTCCGGCGATGTGCATTGGGGCGAGATATCTCGGCGAGAGCCAGAGAGGATGTATCCCCTCTATGACGTGACCGCCAGTGGCATCAATCAGGATTGGGACAAGATCGAGCCCAATACCTACCGCGTAGGCGATGCCGTGGCCGAGTACAATGTCGGTATGATGGAGGTCGACTGGGAAGCCCGCCGCCTGACCCTGCTCAGCATCGACCAGGACAACCGGGAGCGGAACCGCGTAGAGGTGGCTCTGGACAGCCTCCGTTTCTGAGGCCTTAGCGACTCATCGCCGCGGTGATGGCATCCGCGACGGATAGTTCTTCTGGAACGACCTGCGTGGCCCCCAGCTTGTGCAGGTGGGTCGTTTCCTGGACGTACTTGGTCCGGACCACGATCTCGGCCTCATGGTTGAGCTTGCGGACTTTGGTTACGACCTCTTCTGCGGTCCCGACATGGGGGATCGTAAGGATAACCCGTTTAGCGGCTTCGATGCCCGCCCGCTTCAGGACGTCTCCATCGGTGGCACTCCCGATGAACACCTGGGCATATTGGTGGTCCTCGACCTGAATGTTGCGCTCATTGAGCTCAATCAGGGCCAGGGGAACTCCCTGCTGGGCCAGATGCCGGGCGATGCGCCGTCCGCCCGGCCCAAAACCGATGATCACCGTGTGATCCGCCAGCGTACACGCGGCCGGAACCGCCTGTTGGTCGTTTTTCCTCAGGCTACTGGGCCAGATCGGGAGCTTGAGCAAGCGATCCACGAGGGGTGGGGCTTGCCCGATGAGCAGGGCCGAGGCGACCATGGACAGAATCGAGACAGAGAGAAAGGCCTGATAGGTAAAGGTCGACAGCAGCTCATAGTCCAGACCGGTTTTGGACAGGATAAAGGCAAATTCCCCAACCTGGCAGAGCACCAGGCCGCTGATCATCGCGTTGCGGAAGCCCAGTTTCAGGGCTTGCATGACGGGGACGATGAGTAGCCATTTGATCAGCATAACCACCAGGGTAAGGCCAAGGAGCAGCCCGAGGTTTTCCCAGACAAACCCCAGGCCCAGCAGCATCCCCACCGACACGAAGAAAATCGCGGTAAAGATTTTCTTGAAGGGCATGATGTTTTTCAGGGCCTCGTAGCTGTACTCCGACTCGGAGATGATCAGTCCGGCTAAAAAGGCCCCCAGAGCCAGCTTGAGACCCAGCATCTTGGTGGCAAAGGCCGTCGCGAAGCAGATGATGATCAGGCTGATGAGGAAAAGTTCCTGATTTTGGGTGTGGACGATTTTGCGCATGAGCCAGGGGATGATGCGCCGGGCCGCGATCACGACCACCACCACCAGGACCAGACCCAGCAGGACGCGCCCCACGGACTCGCCTTCCGTATCCGGGTTGGTGCTCAGATAAGGGGCGATCATCATCATCGGGATGATGATGATGTCCTGAAAGATCAGGATGGACACTGCTGCCCGGCCAAAGACCGTATTCATCCAGCCCTTTTCCTGAAACAGCTGGAGGACGATGGCGGTGGAGCTCATGGCAAAGAGCATCCCCACGAAGGCCGCCTGTTGCGGGCTGAGCCCAAAGAGGTAGGCTCCGGCACAGAAGACCAGGATGCTGAGCCCGACTTGCAGGCTTCCGCCCAGCAGCACGTAGCGGCTGGCTTCGATGAGCTTGTCGAGGGAAAATTCGATGCCGATGGAAAAGAGGAGCAAAAGCACCCCGATCTCGGCCATGACATTGACCTCATCGACCGTGGAGATCATCTCCACGCCGTGGGGCCCTACCACCGCCCCGGCTACCAGAAAGCCGACGATGGAGGGCAGCCGCAGGCGGCTGCTCAGGTAGAGTGCCCCGGCTGATACTACCAGGATAATGATCAGATCAGAAAAAACCGGCATAACCCAGGTTTTGACGGTGGACGGGAAAAAAGCTGGGTAAAGAGGCTACGGTCAGCGGCGGCAAGATAGGCAAAATAGGCCCAAAGCTGCGGCGAGAAAGGGGGATTTCGGAACGCAAAAGCCTGTCATCAGGCGGCCCACTCACCCAGTTGGGTGTAGTACAGCAGAAACAGCAAGCCGATCACGATCCGGTAATAGCCAAAGTGCTTGAAGCCGTAGTTCTCCACGATCCGGAGGAAAATCTTCACCGCGATCCAGGCCGTAATAAAGGCCACCACGAGTCCCACGGCCAGGAGCATCCACTCATGCTGGGAAAAGGCGACGCTGGTCCTCAGCAGGTCATAGCCGGTCGCGGCAAACATGGTCGGCACGGCCAGCAGGAAGGAAAACTCCGTGGCCTGCTTCTTGTCCAGACCGTTGAATACGCCCCCGATGATGGTGGCGGCCGCCCGGGAGACACCCGGGATCATCGACAGACACTGAAAGAGCCCAATCATAAAGGCCTGCTTGTAAGGAATATCGGCCAGGTTTTCCACCTTACTTTCCTGACGCACCACCCGGCGATCAATCAGGATCAGGATGATGCCCCCGATGACCAGCGAGGTCGAGACCACGATCGGATTGAACAGGTATCCCTTGATAAAATCGTAGGCCAGGAAGCCAATGATCGCCGTGGGGAGGAAAGCCGCAGCGAGCTTGAAATAGATCGGCAGTCCCTGCAGAAAGCGCTGCGCATAGAGCAGGACGATGGCCAGAATGGCCCCCAACTGAATGGCTACTTCAAAGGTCTTGACAAAAGGGTCCTCGTGAATGTTCATCAGGCTGGAAGCCAGGATCATGTGCCCCGTGGAGGATACAGGCAGGAATTCCGTCAGCCCTTCGACGGCAGCGAGAATAATGGTTTGAATCAGGTTCATGAAAACAGGAAGGTAGCTAGGCGTATCAGACCAATGGGAGAGGCTTAGGGGGCGAAAGTAAAAAAAATCTGGGCAAGAGTCTGTATAGCCGTTTCAGGCCACAAATATACCGGGCCAATGGTTACTGCCCTTCCTGTTTGGGTTAAGATTGTGTGATCCCTACGTTACCTTTCGGAGGGTAAGGCGCTCCCGGCGCCAGGTGCGCAGCTGCCGCACCGCCAGCACGCGGGCCCGCCGCAGGCCATAGCTGACCGCCGGCTTGCCCTGGCTGGCCCAGGCCTGACGCAGGTCATCCAGATAGTGGGTCAGGACCAGAAAGGCCGCCACGAAAAGGACCGCGCCGATGGCCGCGGCTCCGGGTGACCAGCTGTACTTACCCAGGCGGGAGATGCCCAGCCCCAGCCAGGTGCTGTACAGCAGCACATAGTGCACGGCATAGAGTGTGAGGGTCTCACTGCCAGCCTTCAGGAGAAGCCGCGGAAAGCGCTGCCAGATTACTTCTATCCACAAAAAGACTGCGATGGCGATGAAGACGTGCCCCAGCCGGATCAGCAGGTAGTTGTTGTAGGCCATGGCCTTGAAGCCCTCCCAGCCCGAGGCGTGAAAGAGGTCCATCAGGCCGGCTGAGGAGTAGGCGTGCAGCAGCCAGCCCGCAAAAAGGAAGAAGAGGGGCCACCAGCCGGTGCGATACAGCTCGGTATCGCGGTGCACATGCCAGCCGATCAGCCCGCCCAGGAAGGTGTACCCCATCCAGGGCAGGGGGGTGAAAGCCGAGCCGTAGGCCTTGGTAAAGTAGTTGGCCAGGGGCAGAGGCCAGGCGCTCCAGTCCTGCGCTTGCAGGATGGGGTCGGCCAAAAAGGCGCCTACTCCTGCCGTCAGGAGCAGCAAGGGCAGGGGTAAGTGTGCCTTGCGGTGGGCTAGATACAGGCCTACCAGCCCGATCAGGGCCAGTCCGATACAGGGCAGTACATCCAGGGTCCACCAGTGGGCCCGCCAGTGGCCCTGCATCAGGACCAGAACGTTGACCTGTAACAGGTACCCGAGACCGATGAGCATCAGGCCGCGACGCAGCCCCTTGATAGGGCGCCGGTTGGGGCCGGGCTTTTCGCCTTCCCGCAGAAGTAGGTACACAAAGATGATCCCCGTGATGGTGAAAAACAGCGGGGCGGTCATCCCCCGCATAAAGGCCCACAAGGCATATAGCGGTTGCTCCGGATCCCGGTGCTCGGGCGCCAGCATGGTATAAATAAAGTGCCCCTGCAGCATCATCAGGATGGCGTAGCCACGCAGGGCGTCAATAAATTGCAGGCGACTGCCCCGCTTGCGGGGCTGGGTGGCAGGAATAGGGTCCTTGGCCATGGAAGGTGGATGAGAGGGGATTAAGCCTCAGAAAAGGTACAAGTTAGCGGTAGTATGGGCCTTGTACGGCAAAGATAACATAAAGGTATGGGGAAATGGAAATATTTTATGCCTTCGGTATTTTAGGGAAAAGGAGTAGTTGATGGCTAGCCGCTAATTGTCAGCGCCTTGCCGGAAGGATCCGGCAAGGCGCTGCAGAGATATGCCCGATGAACGATTAGGCTCTTTCGGCCTCAGAAGGGTCCTTGGGCTTGTACATGATGGCATAGATGATGCCGACAAAACCCGCCACCACGATTGGGGGCGCAATGTGCAGAGAAATGGAAAATTGCGTGGCATCAACAAAATCGTCCAGCGACATCAGGAAAAAACCGAGGATGATCACGCCCACCCCGGCCAGCAGCAGCAGGTAGTTCATGCGGGAGAAAGGAAGCTCCGCATCAGAGGCGGTGCTTGCAGACCCCTTGGCGGCCGAGGCCGCCACGACAGGCTCGGCTTTTTTCGTGATGACTTTCTTGGTGGCTTTTTTAGCGCTCATATCTATGGTGAGGTGAAACTCTATGTAAACAAAGTCGGGGTGGGGGAGGCAAACAGGGACAAAGCGGACATTTCCCTTCGGGCATTCATCTACATCAGCTCATCCAGCGAACGGTTGAGGTAACGGCGTACGGCCAGATAGCTGCCCACTCCGCCCAAAGCGAGGCCAAATAACACAATTCCCCCTAATAATCCAATAAAGCCCTCTACCGGCAAGGCCTTGAGTGACAGGCCGCTTTCTTCCAGAAACGGCCACAAGCCCCAGCCCGTAGCCCCCAGCAGAATCGCGGCCAGCAGGCCGCCCAGGCCGCCTTGGGACAGGCCGCGCCATACGTAGGGTCGCAGGATAAAGCCGCGCGTCGCTCCTACCAGCTGCATGGCCCGGATGGTGAGCCGCTGGGCAAAGACCGTCAGGCGTACGGTGCTGATGATGAGCCAGAGCGCAATCAGGGACAAAATGACGCCCAGGATCAGTGCGATGAGCCCAAACATGCGCAGGTTGCGGTTGACCGTATCGAGCAGCTCGCCCCGGTAGGTCACCTCGGCGACCAGCAGCTCGCCCTCCAGCCGTGCCCGGATCGCCTCCAGGCTGTCCGACCGCAGATAGGCTGGGTGCACGGCCAGGTGAAAGGCATCCGGAAAGGGGTTGCTCTCGGCCAGCATCGCCTGTAGCTCCGGTCCGGCTTCCCGGGCCATGCGCTCGGCCGCCGCTTGCCGCGAGATGAACGAAACCTCCGTCACATAGGGCGCCCGTTGCAGCCGGGTTTCCAACTCGGCCAGGCGGTCCTGCCGCACGCCCTCGTGCAAAAAGACCTTGAGCCCTGCTTGCTGCTGCACATCCCGCATTACCGCCCGCCCAAAGAGGGCCAGGCCGGCAAAGATGCCCAGGAAATAGAGCACCAGGGCGATGCTGCCCATCGCCGTAAGGTAGGTGCTGCGCACCCGCCGCCGCAGAAACCGATCGCTTTCCTGCCGGTTGTCCATAGCCGCAAAGATGCGGCGCTTTGTCCATTCCTCCAAAGAACGTGTCGTAGCTTCTATACCCTTGCCCAAGCGATGGGTTCATGGCGGGCACAAAAAAACGATGCTGGTACTGGACGGTGTCCAGTACCAGCACGCAATGTGAATGGGAGTTTTGACTCCTTGCTGGTGCCAGATGCTGTCCGGTACCAGCCTGGACCTACGGACGCGGATTCACATGATGCACCACCCGCTGCGGGAAAGGAATCTCGATCCCCGCCTGATCCAGGGCCAGCTTGGCGGCTTCGGTCACGCCAAAATACACATCCCAGTAGTCGGCGGGCGTCGCGTAGGGCCGCACCGCCAGGTTGACCGAACTGTCGCCCAGTTCCACCACATTTACCGAAGGCGCAGGCTCCTGCAGCACCTGCGGATGGTTGCGCATGGCCTCCATGATGACCTCCTTGGCCTTCTGGATGTTGGCACTGTAGCTGATCCCAACCGTCAGGTCCACCCGCAGGTGGCCGATGGTGCTGAAGTTGGTGATGTCGCCATTGGAGAGGGGGCCATTCGGGAGAATGATGGTCTTGCTCTGCGGGTTTTCCAGCGTAGTCACAAAGATGTTGATGGCCTTGACCTGGCCAAAATGCCCCTGGGCCTCGATCAGGTCGCCCACCCGGAAGGGCTTGAAGAGCAGGATGAGCACACCCCCGGCAAAATTGGCCAGGCTGCCCTGCAGCGCCAGTCCCACGGCCAGGCCCGCCGCACCCAGAATCGCCACAAAGGAAGTCGTCTGAATGCCCAGCAAGCCCGCGGCACTGATGATGACCACCGCCT
>RFHL01000605.1 GCA_003696875.1 Bacteroidota bacterium
ATAGAAATCCGAGCCTTTTAGCATCACCATCCGGACCACCTCCATAAAGTAGCGCACCGGATCAAAGTAGGTGATCGCCTGCGCCCAGGCCGGCATGTTCTCGATGGCCGTAAAAAAGCCACTCAGGAAGATGAAAATCACCAGGAAAAACCAGCTGATAAAGACCGCCTGCTGCTGCGTCTCGGTTATCGTAGAGATCAGCAGGCCAAAGCCCAGCACCAGCAGCAGGTAGACCGCCGCGTAGCCAAAAAGCAGGGGCACGCTTCCCACAAAGGGCACATCGTAGAGCAGCTTGGCCACCACCAGCCCCACTGCCAGATCAAACAGGGCCAGCAACCAGAAGGGTAGCATTTTTCCGATGATGAACTGATACTTTTTGATGGGGGTTACGTTCAGCTGCTCGATGGTTCCCATCTCCTTTTCCCGGACGATGTTCATAGAGGTGAGAAAGGCCCCGATCATGGTCACCAGCATCCCCAGGATGCCGGGCACCATAAAGGTCTTGTAATCCATCCGCGGATTGAACCAGTTGCTGTACGTGATGCCGGTCTGTCCCATGGCTGATCCGGAGGCCATCTGTACCTTTCCCATCCGGATCCCGTACTCGGCCATCAGCTCCCGGTTCAGGCTGCCGACCACCTGGGTCGCGTAGGCGGCTCCCAGGCCGCCCTTGATGCCATCTATGGCATTGACTGTCAGGCCCAGGCGGGCCTGATTTTCCCGAAACAAGTCCCGCTCAAAGCCTGCGGGCAGCTCCAGAATCAGGTCGGCCCGCTCGCGGGCCATGGCCAGATCGGCCACGGAAGGGTCCTGAGCCGTCCCCACTACCACAAAGTAAGGCGAGGCCTCAAACTTGCTGTGCAGCCGCTGCGTGACCGCAGACTGGTCCCGGTCCACCCAATAGAGCTTCAGGTTTCGGACCTCAAAGTCGGCGGCATAGGCCAGCACGATCAGCTGGATGATCGGCATGGCAAAGATGATGGGCAACAAGGCCCGGTTTCGGAAGATCTGCCGAAACTCTTTGTAGAGGATGAAATAGATGGTGCGCATGGGGGAAAAGTTCGATGTTCTTGGTTCGGAGTTCCGGGTTAGAAGCGGTCGCAGAGCCTGTCGAAGCGTCTGGTTCGGGCATTGAGGCCATTATTCCAGCCGGACCTTGAACTTTCGCACGCTCACGGCGAGGAAAAAGAGGGTAAAGCCTAAGAGAATCAGCGTTTCTTTCCAGATCAGGGCCAGGCCGGACCCCTTGAGCATGATGGCCTTGACGATGATGATAAACCAGCGGGCGGGGATGATATTGGAAATCAGCTGCAGGGGCAGCGGCATGTTTTCGATGGGAAACAAGAAGCCTGACAGCAGGATCACCGGCAGCATGAGGCCCATCAGAGAGATCAGCAACGCCACCTGCTGGGTCTTGGCAATGGTCGAGATCAAAATGCCGAGCGAGAGCGAGGCGATGATGAAGAGCAGGCTCTCAGCCATGAGGAGGGCGATGCTGCCCACCACCGGCACCCCAAACACGTACTTACCCAGCAGCAGGATTGAGACTGCATTGACCAGGGCGAGAAAGACGTAGGGCGTCACCTTGCCCAGGATCACCTGGGCGGGTTGCATGGGCGAGGCCAGCAGCACCTCCATGGTGCCCATCTCCTTTTCGCGGGTGATGGAAATCGAGGTCATCATGGCCGACACCAGCATCAGGATGATGGTGATGAGGCCGGGCACAAAGAGAAAGACGCCTTTCTGTTCCGGATTGTAGCGCATGCGTGGCGCCACCTCGATCTGCAGCGGCAAGCTGCCGCTGCCCCCCGCGGCCACCCGCTGCTCCCGCTGATAGCCCTGGATGATGCCCGAGGTGTAGGACAGCAGGGTCTGGGCCGTATTGGGGTCAGTGCCGTCAGAGACGACCTGCACCATCGCCTGCCCTTCCCGCTGCAACTTGCGGGCAAAGCCCGCCTCGAAGACCACCACTTGCTTGATCTCACCCCGCCGGAAAGCGGCCTCAATCTCCGTCGCGTCGTGCAGACGCGCCTCCAGCAAAAAGTAGCCTGAGGAGAGCAGCTTTTGGGTGATCTCCCGCGTCACCGCATCCGGAGCCGGGTCCAGGATGGCGATGCGCGCCTCCCGGATCTCATTGGTCACGGCAAACCCAAACAGCAGGATCTGTACCACCGGCATCCCAAACAGGATCAGCAGCGTGCGCGGATCCCGGAAAATGTGGTAGAATTCCTTGCGGACAAAGCCAATAAAACGTTTCATGTCTTTCGTTCGATGTTACGCGTTGAGCGTTGCGGGTTATGCGTTCCGGGTTGAGCGTACTTTTCTCTCGCCTCTCGCCCTCCTGAGCGTAGCGAAGTCCCGCTTGCGGGATCGCCTCTTATTTCTCAAACTGGCCGCGCCAGCTGCACA
>RFHL01000606.1 GCA_003696875.1 Bacteroidota bacterium
GTATCCGTTCATCAACCCCCCGTCTCTGAACGTGGCGCTGGTTTTTCCCCGTAGAAAAAGTTTTCCTCGGCGGGCTTGTCGTAGGGCTGCCAGTGGAGCCAGCGGGGGAGGTTGGGGTTAGGCTGCCAGCGGTGTGGCAGGAGCTCTTCGAGTCGGTTGACGGGGTGGTGTGGGATGGTCTCGATGAGGTCGCGGAGGTATTCTGCGGGTTTGAGGCCGTGGCGCCTGGCGGCGGCGAGGAGTCCGTAGAGGTTGCCTGCGTTTTGGGCGGCTTTTTCGGAGCCGGCGAAGAGGTAGTTTTTGCGTCCCAAGGCGATGGGTCGGATCTGGTTTTCGACGAGGTTATTGTCGATCTCTACGCGGCCGTCGTCGAGGTATCGCTGGAGGTAGGGCAAGCGCTTGAGGGCATAGTTGATGGCTTTGCCAAAGCTGCTCTGGGGCAGGCTTGCGGGGTCCTGGGCCTGCTGCTGGAGCCAGGTCTTGGCGGCGGTGACCAGGGGCTTGGCCCGCCGCTGGCGCAGCTGATAACGCAGGACGTGCGCCTCTTCGGGGGTATCGACCTGGGCCATGGCCTGCCGGGCCCAGTCTTCGATGTAGTAGAGCAGGCCGATGAAGCGCAGGGCGGTGTGCACCTCCGCGGGGTGGCTGCCCTTTTGGGCATCAAAGAATTTGCGGCGCACGTGGGCGAGGCAGCCCAGAAGGGTGATCTCCGGCTGCTGGTCAAAGGCTTCATAGACCTGATAGCCATCGGTCTGGAGGATACCGGCGTAGCCTTTGAGGGTGTCGCGTGGGTACTGGCCGCCCCGGCCGGGGTGGTAGTCAAAGAGGGCCAGGCCGCGGAGGGGGTCGTGGTAGACCCAGTAGTACCCGCGATGGGATTTGCCCGGCGGAGGGGCTTTGGCCTTTTTGCCGATGTGTTTGGACCGCGCCCTGATCGGGTCGAGCACATGGATGGTGGTCTCATCGACCTGCAGGTAGCTGCTGCGCAGGACCAGCTGCCGCTGGGCTTCGAAGAGCGGGTCGAGCAGTTCGCACACGGCCATGACCCAGCCTGAGACGGTGGCCTTGGGGAGCCTGACGCCATGCCGCTCCAGGCGCTGGATCTGGCGGTGGAGCGGCAGGTGGTCGAGGTACTTGTCGCAGAGGATCTGGGCCAGCAGGCGGGTGCCTACAC
>RFHL01000607.1 GCA_003696875.1 Bacteroidota bacterium
ACCTCCCCCTGCGGCACATACTCGGGGCCGAACAAGCCTACTTCGTCCTCAAGCGGCTGCTAGGCCGCCACCGGGGGTAGCACACACATGATCAAAATCATAATAAGCTCTGTCAGGGCGCATTGGATGGAGGGAGAAGATACTGGATCTTGGACCAGAAGCGCTCCCTGATCCAGGGAGTGGTTTATGTGTTTTTCGGATGCTACGCTCCTCCTAATGGCCTGACTATGAAAAAGATTCTCGTTCCGACCGATTTTTCTGACTGTGCCACCTTTGCGGCCGATGTCGCGGTAGATTTGGCCGAGGTCCTGATGGCCGAGGTTCATTTTTACACCCGGGTAGAAGTACACCCCCTTTGGGATCAACTATCGGAAAAGGCCAAAATGGACTTTCCGGAGTCATTTAACCGGATTTACGAAGCCAAACTCAAATTCCAGGAGTTGCGTCACCGCTACCAGGACCGCAAGGTGCGGCTGGTTACGTCTTACGCCCATGGCGATCTGGTGGGGGTGGTGTCCCGTTACATAGACAAGGAAGACATCTATCTCATCGTGATGGGCAGCAGCGGCGCCGATGGCGTCAAGGAATTCTTTTTCGGCTCCAACGCCCAAAAGATCGTCAAGCATGCCCATACGCCGGTGATGGTGATCAAGCATCCGCCCAAGTCACTGGACTTCAAGCATATCGTCTTTGCCTCGGACTTCCGGGAGGGCGCCAAGCGCTCCTTCCAGCAACTGCTGGACTTTGCCCAGGCCTTTACCCCCCACATCCACCTGCTACGCATTGAGGCACCAGTGCCATTTGGTCGCACCGACCTCAAGGAGCAGGGCAATATGGACGAATTTGTGGACATGTGCTGGCGCTTCCCCTGCACCAAACATGAGTTTGGAGATGTGTCCATTGAACTGGGGATCAAGCACTTTGCCGAAGACACCCAGGCCGACCTGATCGCCGTCTCGCACTACGGCAAGCCCAAGATGCAGCGTCTCCTGACAGGCAGCATCACCGAGGCCCTCGTCAACCATCTGGAGATGCCCATCCTCACCATGAACACCCGGGAGCTCAACGCCTGGTACAAGGTACATGAGGTGGAGATGAGTTGAGTACGAGGCGAGATCCGAGAGGCGAGACCGCTACACTACGAGACAGGGAAAGCCCCCGCGCGCATGCCAGCGCAGGGGCTTTCCCTGTTTCTACCAGGGCAGTTTCCGCCCCAGGTAGTGCGCGAGGGCCGCATTGTGAGGAGCATAGAAGGCCTGCAAGGCCGCCGCGGTGGCGGCGTCGGGCCGGGCCGGGGGCGCCTGGTTGAAGCGCTTTTGCAGATAGTCGCCATAGTCATGGGGCGGATAGCCCAGGTAGGCCAGCACCTGATCCATCACCGCCTGCGGCCGGGCCTCCAGGTCCTCGGCAAAGAGGACCAGCAGCTGCTCGGGCGGGTAGCAGGCCCGCCACCGGCGCAGATTCTCCACATAGCAGCCTGGTGAGATCAGCTCACTCTCCGCCCCGGCCCGGACCCGGGCCAGTTCGCGGGCCATATCGGTGGCAAAGTCGGTGATCTCCAGGCCCAGCTCGCGCCCCTCGTCCCGAAAACGGACGTACATCCGGTGATGAGAAAACACGCGGGCCACCGGCTCGCGGAGAAGGACAATCAACTTCATGTCCGGCAAGTGACGGTGCACCAGATCGGGCGCCACCTCGTGAAAGGTGTTGGCGCTGGCTTCGCCGGTAAAGTACGGCAGCCCTGGCTGCCGGGGGGTGACCACCTCCTCATGATACAGGATGCCCTCGGCATTGAGTTCGGGCCAGACAAAACGCACGTCTTCCTGCCCGTCCCGTTCGGGAAAGAGTGCCCAGTACTCCGCGATATGGGCATCGACATAGGCCGGTCCCCGGCTGAAAAACTGCGGCTCCTTGAGCCGGCAGGGCAGCACCTGCGGATGCGCCACCAGGTAGCGGTACAGCGAGGAGGTGCCGCACTTTCGCTCTCCGATGAGGAAAAAGCTGGGGGGGATATGGAGGGGAGAGGTCAGATGAGAGACGTCAGAAGTCAGAGAAGAGGGGCCTGGATACCAGAAACCAGAAGCATCAGGTCAATCAACTTGGCTTCAGGGCCTTGGCCTCGATAAATATGCGCTTCACAGCCGGGTGCTGTTCCCGGATCTCGCTTTCCAGGCGGGCCACGGCCTGCTCGATCTCATCGGCAGCGAGTTCGTCTTTAAACTCCACGTCCAGCGCCAGAAGGATATTTTCCGGGCCAAAGTGCATCGTAATCGGCGGATTGACGAGATGCGTGGCGGGATCCGCAACCACCAGCTCCCGAATGGCCCGCCGCACCTCGGGACGGGCACTTTCCCCGATCAGCAGGGCCTTGGACTCATAGGCCAGCAGCACGGCGATCACCGTCAGGATCAGCCCGATGACCACCGAAGCCACGCCATCCCAGAGGGGATTGCCGGTATAGTCGGTCAGAAAAACCCCTCCCAGCGCCACCAGCAGGCCCAGCAGGGCCGCTCCATCTTCAAAGACCACCGCAAAGTTGGTCGGGTCCTTGGACTCATGGATCGCCTTCCAGAATCCCTGGCCCCGCCGCTGCCGGTTAAAGCTCTTCAGGGCAAAAAACAGCGCCGCCCCCTCAAAAACCATCGCCAGCACCAGCACGATATAGCTCAGCCGGGCATCGGCAATGGGCTCCGGATGTTGCAGGTGGGCGATGCCCTCGTAGAAGGACATCCCCCCGCCGATGGCAAAGATCAGCACCGCCACCACCAGCGACCAGAAATAGACCTCCTTGCCATGTCCCAGCGGGTGATCCTCATCGGCCGGCCGCTGGGCTGCCCGCAAGCCATAGAGCAGCAACAGGCCGTTGCCGGTATCCACCAGTGAGTGAATCCCCTCCGACAGCATGGCCGAGCTGCCGCTGAGTGCGGCCGCTACAAACTTGGAGATGGCGATCGCGACATTGGCGGCGATCGCAGCATAAATAGGCCCTTTGGCACTTCCCGCCATAGCGTTGGATTTTCTTTTGGCCCAAAGCTACACAGCCCGGTCCCTTTCCGCCAAATCTGCGGCTGCTTTTATGGGAGGAGGGCGTGCCCCCCGTCGCCGCAGGCGCGGCGCCGGGGGTCGTGTCCTTCCGGGCTCGCTGTCGCTCGGCCCGGCCTGCCGGCC
>RFHL01000608.1 GCA_003696875.1 Bacteroidota bacterium
CGATACCATTCAGGCAAGATGTCAGACAGGATAGAGGACGTGTTTGAGAAGAAGATCCGCCCGGTCAGGTTCGAGCGGACCATAGGCCTTTTCGGGGCCACCACCATTGGCGTGGGTGCGCTGATGGGGGCCGGGGTCTATGTGCTCATAGGAATGGCCGCGGGAGTGGCCGGGCCATCCGTGGTCCTGTCCTATGTGCTGTGTGGCGCATTGGCATTTCTCACCACCCTGATGTTCTCAGAACTGGCACGACTGGTGCCCCGGTCGGGCGGAGGGTATCTGTACGCCTATGAGACCCTGGGCAGCCTGGCAGGTTTCGGTACAGGTTGGTTTCTGGCATTGGGCAGCATGTTCGCCTGCGGGTTGTATGCCATCGGTTTTGCTGAATATGCGGTGTCCTTTACAGGAATGCATTTGCCGCCTTTGGTCATTAAACTGGTGGCCATATCCGTCATTCTCCTGCTCGGGTTCATAAATTCCCGTCCTGCCAAGGGAGGGTTCGATGCCCAGGCCTGGCTGACCTGGGGCAATCTGACCATACTCCTGGTGCTGGTGCTGTTCGGGATGTTCCATGTCAGGACAGAGAATCTGAAGCCGGTGTTTCCCAACGGATTCAGCGGAACATTGGAGGCCATTTCCATTATTTACATCTCATTTTTCGGGTATCAGCTCATCGCCAACAATGCAGATGAGGTGATCGATGCCGAGCATACGGTTCCCAAGGCCATGAAGCTGTCCATGTCGATCAGCATGGCGGCCTACGTGGCCATTGCCCTTACCGCGGTCATGGTGGTACCGTGGCAGACCCTTGCCTCTTCCAATGCCCCGTTGGTGATACTGGCCAATGAGGCCATGGGCGGAAAAGCCTGGCTGATGATATCGGCCGGGGGGGTGCTGGCATCGTTGGCGGCATTGAACAGCACACTGGTGTCCCAAAGCCGGCAGGTCTTTGTGATGGGACAGCACCGCTTCTTCCCGGATGCTCTCGGAAAACTGGACGAGGATTCGAAAAAACCTCGA
>RFHL01000609.1 GCA_003696875.1 Bacteroidota bacterium
AGGCAGGGCATCCGCTGGTCCAAACCTTGCGGGCCTTGCGCCCGCTGGCAGACCAGGCCGCCGACCAGCTCGGGGGGCCTTCCCTTTTCAATCCAGCTCCGGATGCGGCCCGCAACCAGGAAGCTCTGACCCTACTCAATGCCCTGCGCGACGGGCTGCGAGACTTCTCCCGGGATCAGTTGAGTCTGGAGGATACGTTTCGCCTGGAATTTCGGGTACAGGAAAACCAAAACGACACCGGCTGGGTGGAGGGCCTCACCCAAGCCGGCTCTCAGGGGACGGACGTCCTCGTCAAGGCCATGATCTACCTGACGCTGCTGGATGTGGTCAGGCCCAGCACCAGGAACCGGGCCGACTGGCAGGTCCATGCCTGCATCGACGAGACGGGCATCCTGGATGCGCCTCATATTGCCGAACTCATCCGCCTGGCCAACAGCTTTGGCATCCTCCTTGTGAGCAGTGCCCCCCATATCACACATCCCGCTGCGTATCAATATATTTATCAGCTCGATCGCCCTTCGGCCGACAAGATCCAGATTTTCCGCCTGATGCAGCCGGCAGAAAAAACATCCGAATAAATGGAAGTCCATGAGGCCTGCACGACAACATATAACTTCACGGTCATTCATTGGTTGGATTATCCCTCCTATTTGCCTTGCATAGTGGCCGTTCCAGGGAAAAAATCGTATCTTAAAGGCACGACTCCACTTTGTATGTTCCTGTAATCTGTTGAGAGAAAGGAAATCCCGAGGCTTGGGAGTCCACTGATCCCCGGCCGGTGATTTCGGCCTTAGGCCTTCTGTCTTACGTCGTCATGCTCAAGCGCCTGCGCAAGTACATAGACCAAACCAAAGTCCTCCGCGAAGTAGGTTCCTACGATGCGCTGGGGCTGGTATACGCGGTGGAGTCCGGAAATCGGGAGTGCCTCAACATCCTGATTGGGGCCGGCATGGATGTCAATGCCACCAACGAGCGCGGCACCCCGGCCCTGAGCCGGGCCGTGGAAAAGGAAAACCTCCCGGTCATCCGCATCCTGATGGAAGCAGGTGCCAACGTCAATGCCACCGACCCCCGGGGGCGTACGCCCCTGATGAAGGCCATTGAGAGCGGCAATAACCATGTCTTTGACTTTATCCTAGACCAGGAACCTGAGCTGGAATCCAGTGATGACCTGGGAGAAACGGCCCTCTTCAAAGCCGTGCGCGAGGGCAACACCACCATGGCCCGCAAGCTCATTCAGGCGGGTAGCGAAGTGGAACTGCGCAACCGGGAAGGACTTACCCCTCTGCTGCTGGCCGTAAGCCATCAGCGGGTAGGCATTGTCAAGGCCCTCCTGCAGGCCGGTGCCGACCCCAACGCCACCGATGCGCAAGGGCGCACCGCCCTGGACCGCAACGGTGGCCTGAGCCCCAGACTCATCCGTATGCTGAGGCGCGCCGGGATCGAGCGCCGCCGCGAAGGCGAATCCTCGACGTATACAGACTTCTCCGCTACCCTGAGCGGTGCCCCTACGCCGGCCCAGGTTTTATCCAAGCTCATCGGGGGTTTCATCCACAGCATGGCCCAAACCCTGAATATGCAAGATGTGGTCGAAGAGGTGGAATTCAAAGGCCGCGAAATCCTTTCCCAGCTGGATTTACCCAAGAGCACATTCTCTTTCAATGGCAAGAATGGCTCCGCTCACAATGGGCATCCCCCCCAGCAACAAGAAGAGTGGGTCCTCCAAATGCTTGCCTATATGCGGGAAATTGGCCAGCTGCTACAGCAGCTGGCGCAGGATGGGTATGGGGCCTATATGGCTCCGCCGGAAGCGATACAATCCGACCTTCTAAAACTCCTGGACCAATACACCAACTACCTGCGGCAACAGCCGCCCAGGCCAAAACCTGAGCCCACGCGCGAACAAGAGCCTGACCCTGTCCGGCAAGAGCAGCTCAATCAAGCCCTGCAACAGGCCGCCCGAATCGGATCGACCGACCTGATCCGGACCCTTCTGGATCTGGGCGCCGATGTGCATGCCACCGACGCACACGGACAAAGCCCGTTGCACCTGGCCGTAGGTCACCCTTTGGCCGTAAGCCTGCTCCTAAAGGCTGGCGCTGATCCTGATCAGGCCGATATCGAAGGCCATACACCTGCTGATCTGGCCCGCCAGGAAAATCAGCCTGAATCCCTGGCCCAGCTTGATCCTCATGCTGCGGTATAACATTCTCTTCCTGCTGGTCATCACGCTGGTCTGGCTCCCCCCCAGTCAAGCCCAATCCGCCTTCCCCGATGGCTGGGCCGGCATCTGGCGTGGCACACTCTACATTGCCCCTGGTCCGCAGGTCACCGACAGCCTGCCCATGTCCCTGACCATTGCGCCTACAGAGGTAGATTCGGCCTGGCAATGGACCCTGCAATATGGTGCCGACGACACCCGCCCCTACGTGCTCCGGGCCGTGGATAGAAAGAAAGGCCATTATCAGATCGACGAACGCAACAGCATTGTCCTGGATGGATTCCTGTTCGGGAGCGCATTCTCCAGCCGCTTTCGGGTCAACCATACCCTCATTCTGATTAGCTACAAACTCCGCGGTGAGACCTTGGAGATGGAGATCATTTCAGGTCCGGATAATGAGCTGACCCTTACCGGCGAGGAAGTGGAAGAAGTCGAACACATCGACTCCTGGCCCCTACGGGTACGGCAGGTTGCCCGATTGACTCGGGAATAGCTCCTACTGAAAAAAGCTCCAGTTAACGCCCAGCGTAAAGGCCCGTTCCAGCATGGGGTAGGCGGGGGTGGTATAATAGCCCGCATACGGAAAGCCCTCGTTGACGTGGGTCATCCGAAAAAAGAGATACACCCCACGCAGCCGCAGCGCGGCGAAGGCATCGGCGCGGGCATAGGCGAGTACCTGATAGGATGAGGGAAAAAACTCCCCGGAGACGGGGTCTACCGTCTGCCCGGCATAGGGGGTGTGGTACCAGGCCTCGATCCCGAGGCGGAAGTACTCCGCGAAGGACACGTCACGATGGTCGTAGTAGATCATGCTACGGCCCGACAGGGCCGGGATGCGGCGCAGATACTCGGCCGAGGCGGCATCAACCGACGAGCCGGTCGAGGTCTGCCAGGTGGTCTCGGTCTCAAGGAAAAAGTGACGCAGAAGCCGCAGGCGAAAGGACACGGTCGCTCCGACCCACTGCTGGGCTTCGCCCTGCGGCATCTGCAGCGGCTGTAGCTCCTGGTCGTAATAAATCATGCGTCCAATTCGGGTCAGAAAACCCTCAACCCGAAGATACATGGGCAGCAGGGTATCGCCCCGGCGTAGCTTGACCGGCCCTTGCAGGTCTATACCTGCCCACAGCCGGTTGAGCTGCTCGTTTTCCAGATTAGGATTGGGAAGAAAGACGTTGCCAGAGTCGCCGGAGAAAAAGGTCTGGAACAACGAAGGGTTTTCGTCACGCAGGTCGTAACCTGCGCGCAGGACCAGAGGGTCCCGATCTCGCGTAAGGTCTAGCGTATCCGTAGCCGCCATGCGATAAGTAGGTCGCTGGGGAAGGGGGCGCATCTCTCCTTCGATCCGCAATCCTCGTTCGGCTCCCAGGCGGTCGGCGAGCTGCTGGCGCAGCCGGGCTCGCACCACAAATCGCCCGATCGAGAGCTCACCCTGCGCATATTGGCTGGTTGTGTTTTGGGCGACGACCAAAGTGTCCTTAGTGAGACCGGTGCGGGCATAGCTGAGGCCTCCATTGACATTGAGCCGAAACAGACGGCCCGCCACCAGGGTATAGCTGGCCTCGCCTCCGATCCGGAGGCGGGAAAAGTCATAGCCCTCCTGTATGCTGGTAAGGCTGTCGTCAAGGGTGGGGTAGACGGGGATTAAGTTCGCCCTTAATGAAGTTGGGCTCAACCCCTGATCGGTATAGCGAAAGGCCCCTCCCTCCAGCAGCGTATGCTGCCGAAAGGTAAGCTTGCTGTAAGCCTTGGCGGTGTCATTACCCTGGATCAGATGGTAGTACTGATCGGCATAGGCGGCGCGCTGGGTGCGCCGCTGCAAGACCCCCGACAGGATGGGGGCAGATCCCCCCTTGAAAAAACTCCGGGTGTAAGGCTCAAAGAGCTCCTGAATCAGGCCATCCTCTATCACATACTGATCGGCTGAGGAGCGAGGCGAACCGCCGTTCAGCTCATTGCTGAGCTGATTCCAGGTCACATTGGCAAAGAGATGATAGCGATCGTTGCGGCTGCGATAGTTCCCGCTCAGAAAGATGTTGTAGTGATCTGTGGTGTTGCTGCGATAGACGCCCACGGCCTGCCGTCGCTTGATATATGCAGCCATGTTCCACCAGGGCGTGATGTTTTGGGAAAGGGTGACTCCTGTCACCTGCAGCTGATCGGGGCCCTGGGCGTAGGCCACATTGACGTAGGGGGTACGTGTATCGAAGTAAGCTACCTGATGCTCCGGGCTCAGCGTATAGCGATCATAGCGATCCATGATGGGATCTCGCCAGAGGGGCAGGTCCAGGCGCCGCTCCTCCAGTCCATAGCGGAGGATCTGGTATGGTTTGCCGATTTGTCCCAGATGCTGCAAGAAGCCTGGCAGAGCCTCTACCTCATCCCAATAGTGCAAACGCTCATAATCGGCCTGCTGCCGGATCCGAAAGTCCCGATGGACAAACATCTGCTGGCGGTCCAGGTATCGGGTATCGGGCTTAATCTCAGGTTTGATGCGAGAAGAGTCTCCTGTCACACTATCGGGAATACCCGCCCCGGGGGCGGCAAAACCATTGATGGAGGCGGGCACACCGGTGGCTCCCTCTTCCTGAAAAGAGAGATTTTGACTCGGAATAATCTGGGCAAATACGCTTCCCCACCCCAACCAAACGGCGCAGACAAACCATAGCCCACGTCTTACCCATTGGTGCATGGCAGTGTTGCTTTTTCCCAAAGTATCTCGCAAAGCCGACCGGGTTGGTTGAGAGGCAAATTCCTGGCTAGCTCGCCTTCGGTTCCGGAGCGGAAAGCTCCGGAACCAGCGCCGCAAAGATCGCGGTCATCTGGGGCTCGGCAGCATTGGCGACCCCAATTACATGATCAAGGGTGATGGGTTGCAGGTTGTCCAGCTCATAGCATTCGTCGGTGACCACCGAAACGGCACATACCCGCAGGTCCATATGCCGGGCCACCAGTACCTCGGGCACGGTAGACATGCCCACCACATCGCCCCCCAACTGCCGCAGCATGCGGTATTCGGCTCGGGTCTCCAGATTGGGACCGGTGACCCCCACGTAGATGCCCTTGTGCATGCGCACACCCTGCTCAGCGGCGAGGCTTAGGACCCGATCTATGAGCTGCGGATCGTATGGCCGGCTCATATCTGGAAAGCGGGGGCCAAAGTTGGGGTTGTTCGGGCCAATGAGCGGGTTGGCATGCTGTAGGTTGATGTGGTCATCGAGCACCATCATGTCGCCATTGCGGTAGGCGGGATTAAGGCCGCCGGCAGCATTGGAGATCAGGAGCGTATGGATGCCCAACATGGCCATGATGCGAATCGGGAAGGTAAGCTCCTGCATGGAGTAGCCCTCGTAGAAGTGAAGACGCCCCTGCATGGCCACGACCCGCCGCCCCCCCAGTCGCCCAAAGATCAGCCGCCCAAAGTGGCTGTCGACGGTCGAGATCGGGAAGTGAGGAATGAAGTTGTAGGGAATAACTTTCTCCTGCTCAATCTGATCTACCAGCGCGCCGAGGCCGGTACCTAGTACGATGCCGATCTCCGGCTCATCTGCATACTGCTTCCGGATGTATTCAAAGGCATCCGCATACGCTTTTTCCATGTGCTGTATTGGTCCGTTTTACCATTGAAAATCAAACGTGTCCAGCTCCTCCACACAATGGGCGAGCAGCTGCACCGAGGCATCGATGTCCCCCTGATGGCACATCTCTACTACGGAGTGAATGTGGCGGGTAGGGATGGAGACACAGCCTACGATGGCCCCGTCGCCGCTCCGCTGGATCGCGCCGGTATCAGTCCCCCCACCGGTGAGAATCTCCGGTTGCCAGGTGATGCCATGGCGCCCGGCCACTTCCTTCATATAGCGCACCATGCGCGGATCCGACACGACCGAGGAGTCCATGAACTTGATGGCCGTACCGGCCCCAAGGCGGGTCACCTTCTCGTGTTCCTGGGCCGAGGGGAGGTCATTGGCGATGGTGGTATCCAACCCGAACCCAAAGGTGGGGTTGATCTTGCGGGCCGCCGTGGTGGCGCCTCGCAGGCCTACTTCCTCCTGAACCGTGAAGACGGCATAGAAATCGTAGGCAGGTTGCTGCATACGGCGCAGCGCCTCTACCAGGATATAGACCGAGACCCGGTTGTCCAGCGACTTGGTACACACGCAGTCACCCACCATTACCAGGTCGCGCTCCCGGGTGGCCTGATCGCCCACCGCGATATGCTTGCGCACCTCCTCGCCCGGCATCCCAAAGTCGATGAAATAGTCACTGAGCTTGGGCGCCTTGTTGCGCTCCTCGGGGGTCATGATATGGATGGGCTTGGAGCCCATCACGCCGAGGAGGGGCTGCCGGCCATGCACAATTACCCGCTGGGCGGTGAGGGTCTTGGGGTCAAAGCCTCCCAGAGTATGAAAGCGGGCAAAGCCATCGTCATCAATATGAGTGATGACAAATCCGAGCTCATCCATATGGGCGGCGGCCATGACCTTCAAGTCGCGCTTGCCTTTTTTATAGGCAATGACATTGCCCATATTGTCAACCTCCACCTGATCGGCGAGGGCATTGACTTCGCGAAGCACTACTTCGCGGATCGGTTGCTCGCCGCCGGGAGGGCCCGGCGTGAGGCATAAGGTACGCAGTAGGTCCAGATTCAGTGCCATGGCAATGGAAAATTGGGTGTGGAAGGCAGGGCCAGTGGACAAAACTGCACCTGTGCGGCAGCTAGCAGCCCGATGCCCTGGAATTTAAGCTTTCGAAGATAACAGGAATCAGCACCAAAAGAAAAACCAGCAGTTTCGATCCGGAAAATATGCTTACTTTTGCCCAGATGAATAGGTCGCTCTATTTCCTGCTAATGAGCCTATTGCCCTGGCTTTCCTGCGCCTCGAAGGAGGAGCTTGAAGCCATGGAATCGCAGCGGGACTCTCTGCTGATCGAGCTGCAGATGGAGCAACGACTGAGCGATCAGCGCCAGGCCTACATCGACCGCTTCTACAACGACCGGGTCTCTCCCCTGCTGCAACGCCGCGCCCAAGCGCGCATCGCTACCCAGGGACGGGTATCCACCGTCGGCCAGCCCCTCACCATCGAGCCGGGCACCTTGCCCGGACAGAGTGGCAGCAGCCACAGCCTGAGGGTGCAACACTTATACACCGACTCGCTGCACGAGTACCTGCTCCCGCAGGTGGTCTTATTTGCAGCGGGCTCAGACCAGCTATCCGAAGGGGCTCAGGACAGCCTGCTCCGGTTGGCCCAGTTTCTGGGACACACTCAATCCTATACATTTATCATTGAGGGACATACTGATAATGAGGAAAGCGCTGCTCTGGATGGGGATAGCTGGACCCTTAGCCAAAACCGGGCCCTACAGGTCGCTCGCTTTCTGATAGGGGCGGGGATCAGTCCGGCGGTAATCCAGATCAGCGCCCGGGGAAAATACGCACCCCGTGCGTCCAATGCATCAGCCGCCGATAAGGCCCTCAACCGGCGGGTAGACCTTTACCTGAGCCCTCTTTCCAGATATCCCTGATCGGACGATTTTCCTGTCCAGCTGTCGAAATTTTACTACATTTGCGCTTTATGAACCCCGTCTGGCAAGCGATAGCTACCTTCATCATAAGAAAGCGTCTCCCCATTCTGATTGTGCTGGGGATCCTTACAGCTTTCATGTGGACGCAGCGGGGTACCGAGCTTACACAGGCCATCGCAGACGTCATTCTGACCAATGACCCCGACAAGATCGTCTACGACGACTTTAAGCAGATTTTCGGGGATGACGGAAATGTCATCGTAGCCAGCCTGGAAGGAGATTTCTTCAAATATCCCCTTTTTTCTCAGCTAGATTCTCTTACCCGCCACCTCGACACCCTTGATGGGGTCATGGGGGTATTTGGCATTACACGTCTGTATGATGTGGTACGGGATGACTCCATGGAGCAGTTTCAACTGGTCCCCATGTTGCAGCAGCCACCCCAATCCCAGGCAGATGTGGACAGCTTCATGCAGCGGCTCAGTGAGCTCCCCTTTTATCAGGGGCTGCTCATGGATGATTCCATGCATACCACCCTGTTGGCCATTTCGCTGGACCCCAAGCAGCTGGACACAGACCAGAAGATTCCACTCCTGCACCGGGTCAAGGATCCGGTGGATCGCTTTGCCAAAGATAATGACCTGACTGCCCGCTTTGCCGGGCTGCCGGTTCTCCGGGTCAACATGCATGAGACCGTAAAGAAGGAGCTCTATCTCTTTCTGGGCTTGGCACTGATCGTTACTGGCATTACGCTGCTATTGTTCTTCCGGTCTTTCTACACCGTTATTTTCCCCATGATCGTGGTAGGTAGCGTGATCATCTTTTCCATGGGGCTGATCGGTTTGTTTGGGTACAAAATGTCGCTGATTACGGGCATTATCCCGGCGCTGGTGACGGTGATATCCATCCCCAACAGCGTATATCTGATCACCAAATACCACATTGAGTTTCGCCGCACACGAAACAAGATGAAATCTCTGATCCTGGTGGTCGAGAAGATCGGAATCGTGACGGTGATGACCAACGCAACGACGGCGATTGGACTGGGGGTGCTGGCCTTTACGGACATCGCCCCCCTGCGGGAGTTTGGGATTGTCGCAGGTCTGAGTGTGGTAGCAGCCTTTTTCATTTCTCTACTGCTGATCCCGGTGGTTTTCAGCTTTTTGCCTCCCCCCAATGCCAATCAAACCCGTCACCTCGACCGCCGGGGACTCACCTTCCTGATCCGCTCTCTGGATCGAATTGTTCACAACCATCGCGGGCTGGTCTATGGTCTTGCGATCCTGCTCACGGCTCTGTCACTCTGGGGCATGACCCAGATTCTGCCCGTGGCCTATATGACTGACGATGTGCCCCAGGACAGCGATGTGCTAAAAGACCTCAAATTCATTGAGGCGCGCTTCAATGGTGCGCTTCCTTTTGAGATTATGATCGACACGGGCAAGCGTCGCGGTGTCCTCAAGCGGCGTACCCTGCAGCGCATCGCGGAGCTACAGGATAGCCTGAACACATATGACGATATTTCTCGCTCTATCAGTGTCGCCGACTTTGCCAAGTTTTTCCGGCAGTCCTTCTTTGGAGGCGGGGCACAAAACTACACCCTTCCCACCCGGAATGAGTTCAACTTCATCGTTGATTATGCCCGCAATACGAATGTCTTTGGCGAGTTATCCCTGGCTAAAACCCTGACGGACACCAACCTTCAGATCACCCGTATCTCAGCCTCGGTCAGGGATATTGGTTCCTTGAATATGGAGGCCCTCGTAGACTCGGTGCAGCGAGATATCGATCAGATCTTTGAAGATGACGACGAAGCCACCATCCATATTACCGGTACGACCCGCATTTTCATTCTGGCCAACGATGCGCTGATCGAAAACCTCCTGAAAAGCCTGTTGATTGCCTTCGCCGTTATTGCCTTCGTCATGGGATTGCTGTTCCAGTCGGTGCGCATGGTCATTATCAGTCTGATTCCCAACCTGCTGCCGCTGATCATGGTAGCCGGTATCATGGGCTGGACCGGCATCGCCCTCAAGCCCTCGACAGCCCTGGTCTTCGGGGTCGCTTTCGGGATTGCCGTAGACGACTCTATCCACTTTCTGGCCCGTTACCGGCTGGCCCGCAAGTTGGGGGATTCCGTAGGCGGAGCGGTTACCAACTCTTTCCAGGATACTGGTGTGAGTATGATATACACCTCATTGATCCTGTTTTTTGGCTTTGTGAGTTTTACGGCCTCCGACTTTGGCGGAACGCAGGCTCTGGGCTTGCTTACTTCGCTCACCCTGGTGATCGCCATGTTCAGCAATTTGCTTTTTCTTCCCTCTCTTCTCCTTACCTTTGATAAGGATGACACGCCAGAGGCACAACCGGACGAGGCCACTCCCCTTGCCCGATAGGCCTGCTCTCAAGGCCCATTCTGCCTGAATTCCTTTTTTCTCAAGCCATGATTGAAGCCTTCCTGGAGGATTACTCCTTCAAAATCGAAAAGAAAAAGGGCATCCTCCACGTCAATGAGGAAAGCATTGAGCCTGATATCCATCGACTCAATGACCGCCTGTGGCACATCATCCACAACAACCGCTCCTTCATGGTCTTTGTGCAGCGGGTGGATCGCAACAACCGCACTGTGATCCTGAGCGTGAACGGCAAGCGCACACAAGTACGCCTGGAGTCCCGGATTGAGAAGCTCCTCAAGGCGCTGGGGATGGAAGGCACCCTGCAGAAAAAAATGAAGGAGCTACGCGCGCCCATGCCCGGGATGATCCACAGCATCAAGACCTTGGAGGGAGCCGAGGTTCAGGCCGGTGATCCTTTGCTGATTCTGGAAGCCATGAAAATGGAAAATGTCATCAAGGCTGAAGGGGACGGGGTAGTGGCGCGCATCCACGTTAAGGAAAAAGATTCGGTAGAGAAAAATGCGCTGCTGATCTCCTTTGAATAAAGGGGCTGCCTTACTTCCAGTTGTGAATCCCCAGGCGGCGCGACTGCAAGGACTGTACTTTTCCGGCCGGATCCAATCGCTGCAAAACGGAGCGAAACACATCCAATTGCGGGTACATTCGCCCGAGCATCTCGGGTTTCAGGCGCACATCCTTGGTCAGGTACACCCGCCCGCCATAGCTGGCGATGATGGCATCCAACTCTTCCAGGAATGGAAAAAGCCAGCGCGTAAGCGGAAAGTCAAGCGCCAGGGTATAGCCTGGCATGGGAAAGGACAGGTACCCCTCATCAGGAGGGCCAAACTGCTTGAGTACCGCCAAAAAGGAACCCAGACCAGCGGACCGGATGCGGTCCAGGATCAGGGGTAATACTTCTGAGCCGGCCTCCCGAGGCACCACAAATTGGTATTGGGTGAAGCCGCGGCGGCCGTAGATCCGATTCCAGTGGTGAATGAAATCCAGCGGATAGAAATAGTTTTCGTAGGTGCTGAGCTGACGGACCTCCCGCTGGCGCTGTTTGTGGTAGAAGACGGTATTGAAAAAGCCAATGGTATAGCGATTGAGAGAGAAGCCAGGCAGATGGAAAGGCACGGTCAGCGGCAGCTTGGCGGGAATCCGAAGCGGGTCGCTACCAGGCACCTGATCGGCAGGTGCATGCTCGCCCAGCATCAGAATGCTCCGGCCGCGCTGGGTACCACCGCTGAGGCAGTCGATCCAGGCGACGGAGTAGGTCGCGCGCTCATGCGCATCAAAGAGCTCAACAATCTCGCCGAGGTGGCGAGCCTTGAGGTGGCGAGTCTGAATCCAGGCACTCTCCACGCGCCGCAGGCGCAGCGTGATGGTCTCGATGAGACCAGTAAGCCCCATGCCGCCCATCGTGGCAAAAAAAACCTCCGGATGCTGGGTGCGGCTACAGTGGAGCCGCTCTCCTTGGGCCGTCAGGAGGCTAAATGCCTCCACATGCCGGCTGATGCTCCCCTCTACGTGGTGGTTTTTGCCGTGTACATCCGAGGCTAGCGCCCCGCCTAGCGACACAAATTTGGTCCCAGGGGTAACGGGAGGAAACCAGCCCCGGGGCAAAAACCACTCGATCAGGTCCGCAAAGGTCACGCCAGCTTCACAGGTGAGCAGTCCGGTGGATTCATCAAAGGCCAAAAAGCGCTTCATGCCCTCAGTCGAAAGCATAAGCGCCCCCAGAGAGGCGTCGCCGTAGCAGCGACCCATCCCGCGGGGAATCCAGGTCCCCGCCGACGCGCTGTTTAGCTCCGCTCCACGCTCCCAACCCTTTACCGGTGCGTCGATCACCGGGTAGTTGCCCCAGTTGCTTACTTTCATGCCCCAAAGATACGCACTATCCCCCTGAATGCCTGTCTGTCATCCGACAGGGAGAGATTTTTCCCTTTTCGGCCCATTCGCCCCGGGGCTACCATATAAGCTGTTATATTTACCTCAGGTGGTATCTTGCCAGGAGGAGGTCCTAACCAGGCTCCCACCTTTCTTGCTCCATGGAAAAGCTACGTGTTCTGATCGTCGATGATGAAGCGCATGGCCGGGCCAACCTGAGCCATCTCCTCAAGACTTACTGCCAGGAAATCCGGGTAGTGGGAGAAGCAGCTTCTGGCGAGGAGGCGCTTCAGCTGGTGGACCAGCTGAAGCCGGAGGCCGTATTTCTCGACATCCGTATGCCTAAGATGGATGGCTTTCATTTCCTGAAGGAAGCCCAGCCCAGACGCTTCTCCGTCGTGTTTGTCACGGCCCACGACAACTATGGCATCCAGGCGGTGAAGGCCAGCGCCATGGACTACCTACTCAAACCCATCAGCATCGATGAGCTACGACAAGCAGTAGCCAAACTGCTTCAGCAGCGCCATGTTGCGTCGTCGGCCTACCAGGAATCCCTCACCGATCTGACCCAGCGACTTGCTCATCCGGAAAGCCCACCCGAGCGCATCACCCTGCCACATGGTCATGATTGGGTCATCATTGACCTCAAGGACATTATCCGGCTGGAAGCAGAGGATAATTACGCCTTTATCCACCTACAGACCCGTAAGCATCCCCTCCTGGTGCCCCGTACCCTCAAGCATATGGAAGAGCTCCTGCCCGAAGATCGCTTTGTGCGCACGCACCGCTCTCATATCATTCACCTCGCCTTTCTGAAGGCTTTTGTCAAGGAAGAGGGAGGCGTAGCACTCCTGCATGGGGGCATCCGCGTGCCGGTATCCCGCCGTCGACAGGCCGATTTTCTCAAGCGCATCCGTCAGGAACCATGAATCCTCTCCGCCCCCTTTTCCTTATCAGCTGGCTTTTGTTTGTCCCATACCTTTGGGGGCATGAGTTTGGTATTGCGCATGTAACCAAACAGGATGGACTACCGCACTCCATTGTATTCTGGATTGAAGAAGACGCCAATGGCTTTATCTGGCTGGGCACCGATGCCGGCCTAACCCGTTATGACGGCAACCATTTTCTACCCGTCAAGTGCCAATGGGACTCGGCCGGAGCTGCTGTCACGGCCATGTATTCTGACGAGGCCGGTAATTTGTGGGCAGGATACTACCGTAAAGGCTTGCTAAGGACCCAGATCCACGATCCCCTGAAGGTATCTACCCAGCCCTTCCCCTTTGGATACCATATCCTTTCTCATGAGGGAGAGTTATATTTTCTACGCAAAAACAACATTTATCGCATCCGGGATACGACTTTTGAAGATCTCGACATCTGGGAGCAGCTGATGGACATGTGGCCGGATGGGGCCTTTTCTTCTGCCAACATTACACTCACCGCTCATCAGTCACCTAACTACCCCTATCCCCTTATTGGCTGTGAACTGGGACTTTTTGAGCTGGTAGGGGATAGCATCCGGCCCTTTGCCGGGGGGCTGCTTAACAACGTAGCTATTTTCTCCATGACCTCTGATCCCCAAGGGGGGCTTTGGCTGGGGAGCCGGGCCGAGATCCTCCAGGTAGTAGGCAGCCGTATCGTACATAGGTATCGGGAGGGCCTTCCTCCCGACCTTCGCATTCACCAACTGGAATACGACCAGCGCGGCCACCTTTGGATATCGGTCCCGGGCTCAGGTTTATATCGGCTGGATACCTTCTGGAAGCGGTCTGTCTACATCAGCCCACAACTCGGGATCGGGGAAACGACCATCAACTTCATCAAAGAAGACCGGGCCGGCAATGTATGGATCGCTACCCATGGCGAGGGCGTGTTTATTTTATTTCCCTCCCTGTTTAAGCACTATGGCCGGATAAAGGGCCTTACCAATGGGTTTGTGACCAGCCTCGCCATGGACCCCAAGGGCCGCCTGTACATCGGCCAAAGTACGGGGGTCAGCGTTTTATCAGATGTATACGAATCGGTGCAAACGGTCCTCTCTCAATCGGAGGCTTATGTCTTTGACATGCTACAAGTAGGGGCAGACAGTCTGCTCGTCTCCACCCATACCTTTGCCGATGCCCCCTTTTATGCCCCTGGACCAAAAGATTGGCCTGGGGTTCAGCTATGGCCATCTTTTACCATCTATCCATTGGGATCGGCCCAGTACCTTGTTGCCTCCAATAATCAGGAGTCCATTCTGCGGCTGTTTTCTATCCAGACAAAAACCAACCAGCCCATCCCCCTGCAGCCCCACCCTAGCATAGACCGGATCAAGACGATGGCCCGCTTCAAGGATGGAGAGTTGTGGATTGGGCGGCGGATAGGCCTGTTTCGGGCCAGAAGCCCGATACGATCCCCTTACCAGCTGCTCACTGATAGCTTCCCTTTGGAGGCCTCCATCGAAGGAGATATCTATGATCTCTATATTGAGGGGGATTCAGTCCTGTGGGTAGCCAGTGACGTAGGGCTCTACCGCTGGAACCGCAAGCTGTGGCGGCACATCAGAACGGATGGCGGCTTACCCCATATGGTATGCACCAGCCTGGCAGGAGACTCCGAAGGGCGCCTGTGGGTAGGAACCCAGAAAGGGCTGTGCCTGATTGAGGGAGATTCTCTCCGATCATTTGGAAAGCTTTTTGGTCTCCAATCAGAGGAGATTACCACCCTGCACTACGACAGTATCCGCCAATCCCTCTGGATTGGTACCAGCAATGGTTTGTTCCTCTTGGATCCGAGGGACATAAATACCTATCCTTC
>RFHL01000610.1 GCA_003696875.1 Bacteroidota bacterium
ATGAAAAGGATGTGGGTGGTGTCTACCGAGCGGATGCTGTCGGTGATCTGCTCGTACACCTGCCGCAACAGCTGCCCGCCGGGCAAGGGCCAGTTGGGCTCGTTGATGAGGTCATAGCCGCCGATCCAGGGCTCGTCGGCGTAGCGCTCGGCGAGGCGCTTCCAAAGGGCGGCCGTCTTGGCCTGATTGGCCGGGCTTTCCCACAAAGAAAACTGCGTGGGGTCGTAGTCGGAAATGCCCGCATCCTGCCCCTGTCCGCCGGGGGCGGCGTGCAGATCCAGGATCAGGTACAGCTGGTTTTGGGCGCACCACGACAGCAGGCTGTCGGTCAGCTCAAAACCCTTGGTGAGCCAGGTGTTTTCACCAAAGACCGGCTCGTCCTGCACGGGCAGGGTATAGAGGTTGTAGTGCATCGGCAGGCGCACCGAGTTGAAGCCCCAGGCCGCCAGGGAGTCGATGTCCCGCTTGGTGACGTGGTTGGCCAGCCAGGCATCGAAGAAGGCATCGGTGGCCGCCGGCCCGATGAGGGCCTCAATCGAGTCGCGGAGCTGGTATTGGGCATTGGCAAAGCCGGCGGTTTGCATCATATACCCTTCCATCAGCATCCATCCGCCCAAGCCCATGCCTTTAAGTATGACGGTGTCACCGGTTTCATTGACGATGGCTTTGCCCTGGGTACGCAGAAAGCCCTGGGCCGGGAGAGAAGCGGGGGAGAAGCTGAGGGCTATCACCAGGAGTGGTGAAAGCCATAGTAGTCGTAGCGTTTTCATCTTGGACAGAAATTGAGGAATGAAAAATAGGCCGAGCCCGAAAAGCCTGCCTCGGACCCGCTTGTTTTCGAATGTACCGAAGTCTGGTGATTTTCTGTAAAAATGCCCTACGACAATGCTACGACAGGGCCCAGATGGCTGATTAAGAGCCGTCTGTGGGCTGGTCGAAGCCATGAATATACTGGCGCAGGTCGGCCTCACGCGGCAGGTTCAGCCGCTTTTTGAGCCGGTAGCGGCTTTGTTCCACCCCCCGGGGGGTGATGTTGAGCAGGGCGGCCGTTTCCTTGGTGGTGAGGTTCAGCCGGATGAGGAGGCAGATGCGGAGGTCGTTTTGGGTAAGATCGGGATGCCGGGCCAGGATGGCCTGGGTAAAGGCCTTGTCGACATGGTGCATGTAGAAGTCAAATTCTTCCCAGTACTTCTCCCCCTTGAGTTCGCGATCCATCGTATCCAGGATGCTTTTCAGGCGGTCCGGCGCCCCGACCGGCAAGCTTTGGAGCTGGTCCTTGAGCGCGGAGATGAGCTCATTTTTCTGCGCCGCCTGGGCCGAAGAGGACATGAGCTTGGCGTTCTGGGTTTTGAGGGTATTGTTGAGTTGCTCGTTTTCGAGGGCCAGGATTTTGGCATTGGCGACCAGCAGCTCTTGTTCATGCTGTTGCTCCCGGCGGCGCACCATGATCGCCATGCTCAGGCCGATGATGCTCAGGCCGAGCAGGGTCATCAGCACCCGAAACCAGAACGTCTCCCAGAAGGGGGGAGAGATGCGCAGCATGACGGCGGCGATCTCGCCGTCCAGGCTGACTTCAAAGTGGTAGCTGCCGGGCGGCAGGTCGGTATAGGTGGCCCGGTTTTGGCCGGGACTGCCCAGCTGCCAGTCGTCGTTGAAGCCGCGCATCCGGTAGGAAAACTGGCTGCGGGCATCGTAGCGGGTGGAGGCAAAGAAAAGGGTAAAAGCTTGGTCGGCATGATCCAGAAAGATCGTATCGGCCACTTCGATCCGTTTTTTGAGGTACACATTGTCATTCAGGCTGGGACCGGGTTCGATGCGCTGATTAAATACCTGCAGATCGGTGAGAAACACCCGGGGCGCGGGAGGCGCCTTGGCGAGACGATGAGGACTGATGGTGTGCACCCCTTCGATGCCTCCCCCCATGATCCGGCCATCCCGCAGGGTTATCAGGGCCAGCTGGTTAAATTGGTTGGTGTTCACCTCGCTCCGGAAATCAAAGCTCTGGAACGTCCGGGTTTCCGGGTGGAAACGGGTGAGCCCTTCGTAAGTTGAGAGCCAGAGCCAGCCTTCCTGATCCTCGCTGATACCCATGACATTCAGGTCCAGCAAGCCCTCGCGGGTGCCTATCCGCTCAAATTGGCCGCCGCCCAGCCAGCGGTTCAGCCCGCCGCCTTCGGTGCCGATCCAGAGGTCGCCGCGGCGATCCTGAAAGATGACGCGCACGGCGTCATCGCTCAGGGAGAGGCTGTCCGCCGGGTCATGCTGATGGTGGATGAATATTTGCCGGTCCGGGTCCCAGCGCTCCAGGCCCCGGCTCAGGCTACCTGCCCATACCTGATCCGCCTGGTCCACAAAGACCACGGCGATATTGGGGTCAATCAGGCTGCCCGGGATCTGGGGATCCGTTGTATGCACCCGGAAGCGCTCCGTACGGGGATCCCAGACACTGATGCCCCCGCCCAGGGTGGCGATCCAGATGGCGCCATTCTGGCGCTCGGCCATAGACCAGACATTGTTGCCACTCAGGCTGCCCGGCTGCCAGTAGGCGTGACGAAAGTGGGTAAATCGGTTCGTCGCGGGGTCATACCGGCTGAGGCCCTCGCTGAACGTCCCCATCCAGATACGACCTTTTTGATCCTCCAGCAGGCTTTTGACCACATTCCCGGCCAGGGATGCGGGATTTCCCGGATCATGGACAAACTGCGGGACCGGTAGGGAGGCGTCCTGTGGGTCCCATTGAAACACGCCGCCACCATCGGTGCCCATCCATACTGTGCCGGAGCGGCTCTGCATAAGCGAGAGGACGGAGCGGGTCTGGGCGGGCTGCTGTCCCGGCTGTCCCTGGGGGATCATGTGTTCAAACCAGGCTTGATGGGGCCAGTGCACATTGATGCCCCCGTTGTAGGTGCCGACCCAGAGGTTGTCGGATCGATCGGTCATGAGGCACAGTAGGGCATCGGTATTCAACGAGTGCGGCTGGCCCCGGCGCGAGGTATAGATGTCTAACTGGTTGGAGGCGGGTTGGTATACCTGCAGCCCATCTCCGGCCGTGGCGATGACGATGTGCCCAGCCGAATCCATGTGGAGATCCCTGATTCCCTCGGAGATGGGCGGCGAGGTGCGGATGCGGCCACAGGCCATGCTCCGTAGATCGAGGCCATACAGCCCGCTGCCTTCTGTCCCGACCCAGAGGCTGTCTCCATCCAGAAGCAGGGATTTGTGATAGCCCGCGAGGTTGTCCGCGCCCGCCACCGTTTCCGGTACCAGGGCAAAGCGCCCGTCGGGCTGCAAAAGATGCAGCCCGACGCCTGCCGTCGCCACCCAAACCCGGCCCTGCCGGTCCTGAATGATGTCAAAGACCAGATCGTTGGAGAGACCCGAACGGGCGGCGTTGTAGTGGACTGAGCGCTTGCGCAAGGGGTCATAGCGGAGCAGCCCCCCCTCAATGGTGCCAATCCAGATCAGTCCCTCGGCGTCCTCGTACAAAGCTGAAATATGGTAGCCCCGTATCGGGGCAAAGGCCGTATCCTGCTTGAGGTTCTCGAACTGCGAGGCTCTGGGGAGCCGCACGTTCAAGCCGTTTTGGGCGGTCCCCACCCATAGCCGTCCTGCATGGTCTTCGAGCAGGCTGGTGATGGTGGTTCCCCGAAATCCCGCACTGTCAGAATCCCTCGCCGGCGTACGAAAAAGCCGGAAATCATACCCGTCATAGCGGTTAAGGCCATGTGGCGTGCCGGCCCAGATATAGCCGTACTGATCCTGGAGCAGACAATAAACCGTATTGTGAGATAAGCGGTCCCGGATCGTCAGATGGGCAAAGGGCAGCTCCGCTTTTCGCTGCTGGGCGGCCAAATCTGCCATCAGCCACAGGCACAGGATCAGGGCGAAAAGTCGTCTGCCTGCCTGCGCCGGCCTCCCGGCCAGTGCGGACAGGCTTGAGGAAGCGAACAGGGGCAAGGACTTCCCCCTCCAGAGCCGGAGACTGGTAACCGTCATGAGGGGGTGTGCGGTTTATGTGGTTGAAAGTCAGGGTATTAGGTGTGGAGAAAGGGGCTGTCGTAGATTTGTCGTGGCGGTGAAATTGGAAAACCTCCCGGCGTATCCTATGTTCTGGTAGCCCCATTGGTGAGAAGAAAGCAGCCTCAGCCCATCGCCAGAAACGAAGCTTGAAACATATCTATTTATCTATCACATCTATCTAATTAACTATTTCTGCTACTATGAAAAAAGCGATCCTCTTTTTGGCCTTTCTGCTGCCGGTCATCGGCAGCATCGCCCAGACGGTGAACATCACCTTCAACGTGAATATGAATTTCCAAACCGTAGATCCCGGTGGTGTCTTTGTCGCCGGCGGCAGCGGCTTTGGTAGCCCCGGTGACAACCAGCTGACCGACCCCGATGGAGATGGGATCTACTCCATCACCCTGGCCAAGCCCGTGGGCTTCAGCAGCCACTACATTTTTCTGAATGGCAACTGTGGGGACTACAGCTGTAAAGAGAACATTGCCGGGCAGCCCTGCTCTGATCCAGCCAGCTACAACGACCGCTTTATCGCGGTCGGGAGCAGCGATACTACCGTTTCGACCTGTTTTGGGTTGTGTACCGATGGCACCGACTGTTCCGTCGTTGATTCGGTCGAGGTGACCTTTCGGCTCGATATGACCGGCGTCACGGTCGATCCCGGAGGCGTATACGTGGCGGGTGGGGGCGCCTTTGGCAGCCCCGGTGACAACGAGCTGACCGATCCTGACGGGGATGGCATCTATACCATCACCCTGGCCAAGCCGGTGCCCTTTGCCAGCTACTATACCTTTACCAATGGCAACTGCGGCGATTTTTCCTGTAAGGAAGACATCGCGGGGCAGTCCTGTGCGGATCCCGATAACTACAACGATCGCTTCCTGAGGCTGGTCGAGAACGACACCGTCATTTGTACCTACTTTGCGAACTGCGATGCCTTTTCCCCTTGTGCCCTGACGTCCGTAGATGACCTGATTCTCGATCCGGGCCTGTTTCGACTGCATCCCAATCCCGCCCGGGCGGAGGTATGGCTGGACTTCTCCTCCGCGGGCCGGGTGGCCCGGCAGGTTGAGGTCTTCGATCCCTCCGGCCGGATGGTGTGGCGGCAACAGGTTGCCGTCGGCGCCACACAGACCCTGCTCCAACTGGCTTCGCTCCCGGCCTCGGTCTATGTCGTGAAAGTAAGAGACGGCCAGCGCATGTCGGTTCAAAAGCTGATGCTCACCCCTAGATAGCTCAATCCGGAAACGGACGCGCTCCCGACTTGCAGGCTCGATCCATCCGGATCGGGCCTGCTTGGGTTTGGTGGGGCCCCGGTGGCATGGGCAAGCGGGCAATCCCCAAATTCCCTTATATTTGTAGGACAATGCGCAAGCAGATATGAACACGCGTACTTTCCTTTGGGGAATGCTGCTGGGACTGAGCAGCCTGTGGCTGGCATGTGACCGCGAGCCGGAGGCGGATACCCTCACCATCACGGGCCGCTTTGCGGTCTGCAACACCATGGAGACCATGCGCCTCTACCGGCTCGATGGTTTCGAGCCGGAGGTGGTGCGCGAGGCCCCGATCGCCAAGCAAAGCGGCGAGGCCACTTTCAGCATGTCCGGTCCGCAGCTGACGCCCGGCTTCTACCTGCTGGGCAAGGCCCCCAACAACCTGCTGCTGATTCGCCTCGGCGAAGATCCCGAGGTGCAAATCAGTGGCAACTGCGCCGACCTGCGGCGCTACGGCAAGGTGGCGGGCTCGCCCAGCCACGCGCATTACGAGGCCCTCCGAGCCCGCTTCGGGCAATGGCAGCAGGCCCAGCAACGCCATATGCAGGCCCTGCAGCAAGGCGATGCCAGCGCCCAGGCGCAGTTGGAGGCCATCTACGCGGCCAAGGAGGCCACGATGGACTCCCTCCGGCAGGCCGATCCTCTGCTCGCCAAGGTGTTTCTACCGCTGATGTGGCGGCCCTTTGACCCTAATCAGCCGGGACCCTACGAGGATGCCCTGGCCCACTTTGCGGGCGAGTACCTGAAGGGCGAGGACCTGCAGGATCCGGCCTATGATTATGTGCCTTCCCTCTCGGATAACATGCCGGCCTTCATTCAGATCGTGTTTCGCCCCGGAGTGCCCGCGCTGCGCAGCGAAGCCGCGCTGGATGATTTTCTGCAGCGCCTGCGTCCGCAGAGCCGCGCCCATAAAAACGCCCTGGCCTCGGCGGTCTCCACTCTGGACCAGATGCAGCAGCTCTCCTTCGTGAAATATGCCGAGGCCTATCGGGACCTCTATGGTCCCCTGTCCGAACAGGTAGGCAACTACCTCGAAGGCCGGCTGGCCTACTACGCCGATCAGGCCCAGGCCGAGGCCCGGCTCGCCCTCGGGGCCGTGGCCCCGGAGATTGCTCTGCCCACGCCTGAGGGCAATACCCTGCGGCTGAGTTCATTGCGGGGCAAAGTGGTTCTGGTCGACTTCTGGGCCAGTTGGTGCGGCCCCTGCCGCCGCGAAAATCCCAACGTGGTGCGGGTTTACCAGCGTTATAAGGATCAGGGATTTGAAATACTAGGCGTGAGCCTAGACCGGAGCCGGGAACCTTGGCTCAAGGCCATCGCCGATGATGGCCTCAGTTGGAAACACGTGAGCGACCTGCGCTTCTGGCAGAGTGAGGCCGCCAAGACCTACAACATTGCATCCATTCCGGCAACGGTCCTGCTGGACCGTGAGGGCCGGATTCTGGCCAAAAACCTCCGGGGCGCAGCCCTGGAAGCCAAGCTGGCCGAAATCTTCGGCGGTTGAGGGCCGCCCGCACCTTAAACATAGACCTTCATGCCACAGGTGAAAGTACTGATCGTAGATGATGAGCCGGATATCCTGGACCTTCTGGCCTACAACCTGGAAAAGGAGGGCTATGAGGTAAAAAAGGCCCATAATGGGGAGGAAGCCCTCGAAAAGGCCAAAAGTCAAACGCCGGACCTGGTCCTGCTGGACATCATGATGCCCCAGTTGGATGGCATCGAAACCTGCCGCCGCCTGCGTGCCCTGCCCAATATGCAGCAGGCATATGTGGTGTTTCTCACGGCCCGCTCGGAGGAGTACTCCGAGCTCGCCGGCTTCGAAGCCGGTGCCGACGACTATATCTCCAAGCCCATCAAGCCGCGGCTGCTGCTCAGCCGCATCAAGGCCATCTTGCGCCGCGACCAGCTGCGCAACAGCAGCGAACAAAACGTGCTCAAGGTGCACGACCTGGAGATCATCCGGGATGAGTATGTGGTCAGGCACGCCGGGAAGACCCTCACCCTCCCCCGCAAGGAGTTTGAACTGCTGAGCTACCTCGCTGCCCGCCCAGGCAAGGTCTACAGCCGCGAAAAGCTGCTGGAGCGGGTGTGGGGCGATGTCTATGTGGTGGACCGCACCGTGGATGTGCACGTGCGCAAGCTGCGGGAAAAACTGGGCAACGAATACATTCAAACGGTCAAGGGGGTAGGCTATAAGTTTATGCCAGAGTCATCCTGAGATCACATGAGATCACATTTTTTCTGGTACCTTCGCCCCAAACCGAGCCTGCCGGTATGACGCCCAAGATCCCCTCCTCCATCATGGTTTCCCTCTATCTCGCCATTGCTCTGGCGGTGACCTATGGCCTGTTTCAGGGGATCAGCGACAGCCTGGGGGGAATGGTCTACGAAATTCTGTTGTTTTTCTTCCTGAGCTTCATCGGACTGGTCGTGGTCCTGGAGTGGATCGTCTTTCGCCGGCTCAAGAGCCTCAATATGCTCAACCAGCGGGAGATCAAGAAGCTCAAGGACATGGAGACCTTTCGCCGGGAGTTTCTGGGCGAAGTCTCCCATGAGTTGAAAACGCCGATCTTTGCGGTGCAGGGCTTTATTCATACGCTCATGGACGGCGCTGCCGACGATGAGAAGGTGCGGATGAAGTTTTTGAAGAAGGCGATGAAAAATGCCGACCGCCTCTCCAGTCTGGTAGAAGACCTGCTGATCATCACCCAGGCAGAGTCGGGCGAAATGGAGCTCCGCATCCGCAAGTTTCCCATCCACGAGCTGATCCTGGATGTGATGGATGCGCTGGAGTACAAATTCACCAAAAAGAAGCGCAACATCTCCTACACCATCCACGCCAATGGGACCGAGGACATCATGGTCCTCGCCGATCGGGAGCGCATCCATCAGGTGATCTCTAACCTGGTAGACAATGCCATCAAATATGGCAATCTGGAGGGCGAGGTGACCATTGAGCTCAAGCAGGACCCCCAAAAGGTGTATATCAGCGTCCACGATGATGGGCCTGGTATCAGCGAAGAACATCTGGACAAGATTTTCCGGCGCTTTTACCGGGTGGACAAGAGCCGCTCCCGCGACAAGGGGGGCACCGGCCTGGGCCTGGCCATCTGCAAGCATCTGCTCAAGATGCACGGGGAGCAGATCAGCGTACGGAGCCAGCTGGGCGAAGGCACGACCTTCACTTTCAGCCTCAAGCGGGCCTGAGCCAGGGGCTGGCCCAGATTCTTACCCATATTTTGTCAATGATCGACCCCTTTTTGCGCGGCCATCTGCTTGCGCGCCGGAGGGGCTACGGCCTGGCTGAAGGCTTTTTATACCGAAGAGGTGAACTTCCTTTTTCATAAAATGACAAGGGGAAAAGGGTAAAATATGAAGAGAAAAGTAGGGATACAGGCCACTTAGGGCCGATTCTGAGGAGAAAAACCAGCTTGGTCGTTGATCGGAGGCTCCGCTTTTCTGGTCAGGTGAATTGGGGGCGACAATTTGTTTTTCGGTGGGGTAGTCGTATTTTTAGGCCGCTTACACTAATCCCAAAATAATCCCGGTATGAAGCATGTATTTACCCTAGTGATGACTGTACTATTAGGGATGGGCAGCACGTACGCACAGTTCTGCGTGCCCAACTATAGTACAGGGCCTGTCGTGGGGGACTCCATTGTGAGTTTCCAGCTCGGCGGCATTCTGGGGGTTTTCCCGACAAACCCCACTGGCTACAATGACTATACAGCCTTTGCTTCCACCCAGCTGGTGGCAGGCAACACCTACACCGCTACCATGGTGAACAACCCGACCTTTCAGTCGGGGGTAGGTCTCTGGATCGACTACAACAACGACACGGTCTTCAGCTCCAACGAGCTGGCCGGTACCGTGTTGTTGACCGCAGGCCAGACGGGCTCCATCACCTTCACGGTGCCGAGTGGGACCTCGACCGGTCTCAAGCGCCTGCGGATGGTGCACAACTATTTCAGCATTCCCACCGACCCCTGTGGGTCCTATACCTGGGGCGAAACGGAGGACTATCACGTCAATATCCAGCCGCAGCTGAACGACGATGTAGGGGTGAGCGCCATCGTGCCGCCCAACTTCGACTGTAGCATCTTCGGCAGCGGTACCCCGCTGACGGTGACCCTGGCCAACTTTGGCCTCAACGTCGCCGACACGGTTCTGGTCTCCTACTCCATCAACGCCGGTCCCACCGTAACCGATACGGCATTCAACCTGGCTTCGGGCTCGTTTACGCCCTTTACCTTCTCGACCCTGGCGCAGTTTCCACTGCCCAACTCCTTCTACCAGATCGAGGTGTATACGAGCTACGCCCTTGATGGCAACAACTCCAACGACACCCTGATCACCACCATCCTGACCCCCTTCCTCGCCAGCCTGCCTTTTACGCAGGACTTCGAGACTTTTACCCCGGGCTCGCCTGGGCAGCTCAGCGGCGGCTGGTCCACCTTTAACTCCAACGCCAGCGCGGGTTGGCATGTGGAGACCGATGGGATTCAAAACTCGCTGAATACCGGCCCGCTGGATGACCACACGCCCGGCGGTTCTATCTATATGTTTACCGAGACCTCCTCGGGGGTCGCGGGCGATACCTATTCGCTGCTGACTCCCTGTATCGACCTGGGGGTAGGGGCAGCCCCCCGCCTCAGCTTCTGGTACCACATGTTTGGTGGGACCATGGGTACCCTGGAGGTACACATTTTGTCGGGCGGTCTGGATAGCCTGGTCTGGTCGCTGAGCGGTTCCCAGCAGACGGCTGAGACCGACCCCTGGCTGGAGGCCATCGTCGACCTTTCCGGCTTCTCCAACCAGATCATCCAGATTGAGTGGCGCGGGATCCGGGGTACCAGCTTCGAAAGTGATATGGCCATCGACGATGTCGAGCTGTACACGCCCTCGCCCACCGATGCCGGGGTAGCGGCCATTCTCAACCCGATTGGCCCGGGCTGCTACGGTCCCTCTGAGGACATCATCGTGCGCATCCAAAACCTGGGTAGCGCGCCCCTGGACTTCACCCAGAACAATACCACCGTTACCGTCGTCGCTTCCGGTGCAGGCACCTTCAACGTATCGACTGTGGTCGATACCGGTACCCTGCCCGTGTTTGGTACGCGTGACATTGTGGTTGGGACCGGTGACTTCTCCGCCGTCGGGGTTTACAACCTCGATGCCTATACGGCGATGACTGCCGATACCATTGCGACCAATGACTCGGCCCAGGCTGTTGCTGAAACCCTGCCGACCTTTACCACCCTGGACGAAGACTTTGAAACCTTCGCCCCCGGCTCCCCCGGCATCTTCGCCAATGGGTGGACGAGCAATTCCTCGACCTCGGCTGGCTGGTTCGTCGAGACCGACGGGATTCAGAACTCCTTTAACACCGGTCCGCTGGATGATAATACGCCGGGTGGTTCCATTTACATGTACACCGAGATCTCCGGTGGAGCTGCTGGGACGGAGTACGATCTGTTGTCGCCCTGTATCGACCTCACTGCCGCGACTTCGCCGCGGATGAGCTTCTTCTACCACATGTTTGGGACGGGTGTCGGAACCCTGAGTGTAGCAGTCATCTCCGGAAACGGGGACTCTACGATCTGGTCGCTTTCCGGTCCTCAGCAGACGGCCGAGTTTGATCCCTGGGAAGAGGTGATCCTCGACCTGAGCAACTGGGCCGGTGAAGTGGTGCAGGTACAGTTTACCCATACCCTGACCAGCACCAGCACCCTGGCCGATGCCGCCATCGACGATGTGCGCATCTATTCGCCCTCCGATCCTGATATTGCCGCGTTGGACGTGATTGATCCCGTAGGCGCTACCTGTCTGGGCGGGGCCGAGGACATCGTGGTCCTGCTGCGCAACGAAGGGGCTTCTCCCCTTGACCTTTCCGCTGACCCTGTGACCGTCACCGTCGATGTGACCGGTGCCAGTACGCAGAACTTCTCCACCACGGTGAACACCGGGGTGATTGGCGTGCTGGACTCCCTCGCCGTGACCGTGACGAGCGTTGCTAACCTGGCTACGCAGGGCTTCCATAACTTCACCGCCTACGCCTCTGTGGCCGGTGATACCCTGAATGGCAACGACACCACCTTCGGCTTTGCTGAAGCACTGCCCGTCGTTTCGGCACCCTACACCGAAGACTTCGAAACCTTCATCTCCGGCTCACCTGGTACCCTCCAGAACGGCTGGACCAGTACTAACTCTACCGCAAGCTTCGGCTGGCATGTCGAGGTGGATGGTGTGGGTAACTCCTTTAACACAGGTCCGATTGATGACCACACGCCAGGGGGCTCGACCTATATGTTTACGGAGACCTCTAGCGGCGTTTTGGGTGATCAGTACTCGCTGCTTTCTCCCTGTATTGACCTCACTGCCACCAGTGGTCCCCGCCTGAGCTTCTGGTACCACATGTTTGGTGGAGATATGGGTACCTTGGAGGTGTTTGCTGTGGTCAACGGGCAGACGACCTTGCTCTGGTCCCTGAGTGGACAGCAGCAGACGGCTGAGAGCGATCCCTGGCTGGAAGCGCAAGCCGATCTCGCCGCTTTTGCTGGCCAAACCATTCAACTGGAGTGGCGGGGTACCCGCGGGGCCAGCTTTACCAGTGATATGGCCATTGACGATGTCAATATTTTTGATCCGCCGCCCATCGACATGCAGGCGCTGGAAGTGCTGTCGCCCACCGGACCTGGCTGCTACGGTGCCAACGAGGAAATCGTGGTACGCCTGCGTAACACCGGTTCGCAGGTACTGGACTTTAGCCAGAATGCTCTCACGGTGAGTGTAGATGTATCGGGTGCCAGCACCCAGAGCTTCTCCGCTCCGGCCATCACTTCGGGCACCCTGGGCGTCTTTGACACCCTGGATGTGATCGTGACCACGGTCGCTGACCTGAGTGTCGGTGGTTTCCACAACTTCACGGCCTACTCCGTCCTCGTGGGCGATACCCTGAACAGCAACGACACCACCTTCGGCTTTGTCGAGACACTGCCGACCTTCGCGACGCCTTTTGTGGAGGATTTTGAAGGCTTCATCTCCGGCTCACCGGGCACGCTGGGCCCGGGCTGGACCAGCACCAACTCCACCGCAAGTTTTGGCTGGCATGTTGAGGTTGACGGGATTCAGAACTCCCTGAATACCGGCCCGCTGGATGACCATACCCAGGGTGGCTCAACCTACATGTTTACCGAGACCTCTTCGGGTTCTTTGGGAGATGAGTATTTCCTCACCTCTCCCTGTATTGATCTGGGCTCACTTGCCTCGCCACGTCTCAGCTACTGGTACCACATGTTTGGGGCTGATATGGGCCGTCTGGATGTGTTTGTCATTGCTGACACCATCGTATTGGTAGACTCGTTGGTAGGCCAGCAGCAGACAGCTGAAAACGATCCCTGGCTGGAAGCCAATGTGGACCTGACGCCTTGGGCGGGACAGGCCATCCAGGTTCAGTTCCGCGGCACCCGTGGGGCTAGCTTTACCTCTGACATGTCGATCGACGATATCAACATCTTCCAGCCGCTGGACACCGATGCGGGTGCCCTGGCCGTGGTCGCGCCGGAGGGCGTAGGCTGCTTCAGCACCTCGGAGACCCTGACGGTTCAGATCCGCAACTTTGGTGCCCAGGCGCTGGACTTCTCCACCGACAACGTCACCATCAACGTGGATATCACGGGTCCGATCCCGCAGACCTTCTCCACCACCGTCAACACTGGCACCCTGCCGGTGCTGCAGACCCTGGATGTGGACGTGACCAATGCCGCTGACTTCTCGGTCGATGGCATCTATGACATCACCGCCTACACGGTACTGACAGGTGATACCCTTTTCTTCAACGACACCACCTTTGCTCAGGTCGAGAAGCAAATCTCCTATGTAGGCTTCCTGCAGGAGGACTTCGAGACGGCCACGGCCGGCTTCCCGGGCACCCTGCCCGTGGGCTGGACCTGGACGCCCACCACGGGTTACCGCTGGCAGATTGAGGATGGACCTACGGGTTCCTTCGGTACGGGTCCGAGCGAGGACCACACCGCCGCTCCCGGGACCAATTATGCCTACACCGAGGCCTCTTCCGGCTCTCAGGGAGATATCGCGACGCTGACCTCACCCTGTGTGGATATGACGGGTCAGGCGACCCCGCAGCTGTCTTTCTGGTACCATTTCTTCGGGGCCAACATCGACAGTATGCAGATCGTGATCCGGCAGGGGGGTACCGACAGCGTGGTGCAAACCATAGTCGGCCCGCAGCAAGTGGCTGAGACCGATCCCTGGTCTCAGTCCACCATCGACCTGGCTCCGTATGGTGGGACCATTTTCCAGGTAGAGTTCCGTGGCTACCGTGGCAACGGCTTGGCCGGTGACATGGCCATCGATGACATCCAACTGCAGGAGTATCTGTCCAAGGATGCTGGCGTCGCCACCATCTTCACGCCGGAGTCCGGCTGTGGTCTCACTGCCAACGAGGATCTGGTACTGGCCGCGGCGAACTTCGGTTCGGACAGCCTGCTGCCTGCTGACGGCGTTTTCTATGCCTACAGCATCAACGGCGTCATCCAGGACACCCTGCCCCTGACCGACACCCTGGTCTCCGGCGGCTTTACGCCCTTCACCTTCTCCGGTCTGGACCTGTCCGTCCCGGGTGATTACGAGATCAAGGTTTGGTCCTTTGGCCTGAATGGCGACACCAACTTCTTCAACGATACCGTGAGCACCATCATCACCGCCATCCCGACGGTCGCGACCTTCCCCTACGTGGAAGACTTTGAATCGGGCAATGGAGGCTGGCTCTCCGGTGGTGCGGCCAGTAGCTGGGAGTTTGGTACCCCGCAGAAGAACACCATCTTTGGGGCGGCTTCTGGTAGCAACGCCTGGGTAACGGGTGGTCTGCTGACGGATGAGTACAACAACAATGAGAACTCCTTCGTGCAAGGGCCCTGCTTCGACTTCACCAACCTGACCGATCCGGCCATCCAGCTCAGCATCTGGTACGAAGCTGAATTCAGCTGGGACGGAGCGGCGCTGCAGGTCTCGACCAACAACGGTGCTACCTGGACCACCATCGGGGCAGTCGGTGACCCGGACAACTGGTACACCGACGGTACCATCAATGGTAACCCCGGTGGCCAGCAAACAGGCTGGAGTGGCCGCGTGAACAGCTGTAACGGCTCCGCCGGCTGGGTGACCGCCCGCCATGCCCTTACGGGCTTTGGGGGTCAGTCGAGTGTCCTGATGCGGATCGCCTTCGGTACCGATGGATCGGTCACGGATGATGGCTTCGCCTTCGACGACGTCATCGTATACGACCAGCAAGCGGGTGACTTCGGTATCACCGAGGTGCTGTCGCCTGGTCTGCCGATCTGCGAAGATCCTGCCGTGCCGGTTGAGGTGGTCGTGCGCAACTTTGGTACTGCTGCTCAGTCCAACATCCCCGTAACCGTCAATCTGGGTGGTACGCTGGTTTCCGGTACCCTTGCCGGTCCGTTGGGCCCCGGTGAAAGCGATACCCTGCTTGTAGGTACCTTCAATGCGACCCCCGGTCCGCTGAGTGTCTCGGCTTACTCTACCTTCACGGGTGATGTGACCGACTTCAACGACACGTTGAGCCTGGCCTTTGATGTAACGCCGGCGGCTCCCCTGCCGACGGTTCAGGGAGACTCTGTCTGTGCCACCGACTCAGCCGCCTTCACCCTGACGGCGATGGCCAATGCCGATGTCATCCTCTGGTACGACACCATCGGCGGCAACATCGTGGCCCAGGGCGATACCTTCAATACGCCCTTCCTCACTTCGACCACCACCTATTATGCAGCGGCCGCCAATGTGGTAAGCTATCCGGACTTTACACCGGAACGTCCTAACTTCGGCAACGTCACTTTCTCCACTGCCTTTACCAATGGCCAGGAGTTTGATGCGCTTTCTGATATGCGGCTGGATTCGGTGACGGTCTTTGTGGAGCCCAATGGCAATGGTGGTTTCGTGGTAGCCAGCCTGATTGAGACGGCGGGTGGTAACACCATCTACCAGGATACCTTTGCGGTGAGTGGTGCCAACCTGCTGGAGCAACTGGCACTGGGCTGGGACATCGCCCCGGGCTCCTATGAGATCATTGCTACCGGGACGGACCTGGGTGCAGGGATTGGTCTGGCACAGATCACCAACTGTGCTTCCTATGACTACAGCCTTGACGGCATCGTAGACATCACGGGCAACACTGGCTTCTCGGCAGACGACTGGTACTTCTTCTACGACTGGAAAGTGTCTTCCTACGGCTGTCCCAGCCAGCCCGTGCCGGTCACGGCCAGCATCCTGGCGCCGGTCGATGTGGACCTCGGTCCCGACGGCGTGGTCTGCGAGGGCTTCCTCCTGGATGCCACCGATGCCACCATCGTCTCCTATGAGTGGAACGGCGATCCGACCCTCAACACCCCGACCATCACGGCTGATACCTCTGGTCTCTACTTCGTGAACGTGGTGAACAATCTGGGCTGTACCGGGGCTGACTCGGTCATCCTGATCGTGAACCCCGCGCCGCAAGTCGACCTCGGAACAGATTCGGTG